>NZ_JAKDLJ010000060.1 GCF_030452865.1 Pseudorhodobacter sp. | reverse complement strand
TATTAATTGACATGATTCAGATTCAGCACAATGCTGCACCCAAAGGTTTTCTGGGGGCCGAACTTGACGACACCTATCATTCGTATCGACAAGTTGAATAAGAGCTTCGGTGCCCTCAAGGTGCTGGACGGCTTGTGCTTTGATGTGATGCCCGGTGAAAAACTGGCGCTGATTGGGCCGTCTGGATCGGGGAAAACCACGATCCTGCGCATTCTGATGACGCTGGAAACCATCAGTGGCGGTCATATCGAGGTTTGCGGTGAGCAGCTTTACCACATGACCCGCAACGGCCAGGAAGGGCCCGCAGACGAGGCGCATCTGCATCATATGCGGCGCCATATCGGCATGGTGTTTCAGCACTTCAACTTGTTTCCGCACAAATCCGTGCTGGAAAACATCACCCTTGCACCGATGCTGACCAAGGCCGAGCCCCGCGCCAAGGCAGACGCGCGGGCGATGGAGTTGCTCGACATGGTGGGGCTGGCCGACAAGGCAAAATCCATGCCCAGCCAGCTTTCGGGCGGTCAAAAACAGCGGGTGGCAATCGCCCGTGCATTGGCCTTGCAACCGCGCATCATGCTGTTTGACGAAGTGACCAGCGCGCTTGATCCAGAATTGGTCGAAGAGGTGCTGTTGGTGATGAAACAGTTGGCCAATGAGACCGATATGACCATGCTTTTGGTCACCCATGAAATGGGTTTTGCCCATGAATTTGCCGACCGCGTGCTGTTTTTTGACAAGGGCAGCATCGTCGAGCAAGGCCCTCCGGCCCAGATTTTCACCAATCCGACGCATGAACGCACACAAACATTCCTGCGCAAAATCATTGCCGCAGGGCACCGCGTCTGATCCTACCACCCCAACCAGCGAGGACGACATGAAAAAGACACTTCTGACTTTGGCGCTTATGGTAACCCCGGTTTGCGCCATGGCTGACAAACTTGACGATCTGAAAGCGCAGGGCTTTGTGCGCATCGCCATCGCCAACGAGCCGCCCTTTACCGCTGTTGCCGCCGATGGCACCGTGTCGGGCGCGGCCCCTGACGTCGCACGCGAAGTTTTCAAACGCCTCGGCGTAGGCGAAGTTGTGGCTTCCATCAGCGAATATGGCGCGATGATCCCTGGCCTTCAGGCGCATCGCCATGATGTGATCACGGCGGGCCTGTTTATGAAGCCCGAGCGCTGTGCCGCCGTCGCCTATTCCGAGCCGGTTCTGTGCGACGCGGAATCCTTCCTGCTTCCCAAAGGTAACCCCAAAGGGTTCAAATCCTTTGCCGATATCGCCGCTGATCCGACTGCCAAAATTGGTGCGCCGGGTGGCGGCACCGAGGAAAAGCTGGCGCTGGATGCCGGTGTGCCGCGCGACCGCGTGATCGTCGTGCCGGATGGTCAGTCCGGGCTGAAGATGCTGCAAGATGGGCGGATTGACGTTTATTCGCTGCCGATTTTGTCGATCTCGGATCTGATGAAAAAGGCCGAAGACCCCAACCTGGAGATGTTTGCGCCTGTCGAAGGGGCACCGGTTTATTGCGACGGGGCGGCGTTCAACAAGGATGACACCGCGCTGCGCGACGCCTTTGATGTCGAATTGGCCAAAATGAAGGAATCGCGCGATTTCGCCAAGATCATCGAGCCCTATGGCTTTTCCGCTGCGGCTGCGATGTCGACTTCGCGGGCCAAACTCTGCGGTGAGTGATCAGACTTGGGGCGGCGCAGCACATGCGCCGCCCATGGCTTAGGGGCTTATAGATGACCGATTGGCTTGGATATCTTTCCCTGATCCTTCAGGGGGCTGCGGTGACGGCAAAGCTGACGCTGATGGGGTCAGTTTTTGCGTTGATCATGGCCTTTGTGGCGGGGCTTGGCCGATTGGCACCGATTGCATTGCTGCGCTGGCTGGCCACGGTTTACATTGAGTTCTTTCGCGGCACGTCTGTGTTTGTGCAGCTGTTTTGGGTCTATTTCGTGCTGCCATTTGCGGGGATTACGCTGTCGCCTTTGATGGCGGGGGTTTTGGTCTTGGGGCTGAATGTCGGCGCTTATGGCGCCGAAGTGGTACGTGGCGCGGTGCTTTCGGTGCCGAAGGATCAGTATGAGGCTTGCATCGCCGTCAATCTGACGCGCTGGCAGCGGATGTGGCATGTGATACTGCCGCAAGCCCTGCCGTTGATGCTGCCGACCTTTGGCAACAATGCGATTGAACTGCTGAAAGGCACGGCGGTGGTCTCGCTGATCTCGCTGTCCGATATGACATTTCAAGCGCAAGTGGTGCGGGCGCAAACCGGCAGCACGCTGGTGCCCTTTGCCACGATTTTGGTGCTGTATTTTGCAATGTCACTGTTGATTTCGGCCGCAGTCCGCGCGGTAGAGCGTCGAATGACACGCGGTTTGGATGGGGTGCGCTGAGTGGAATGGGATTGGGATTTCGTCTACCAGATCATGCCAACGCTGTTGGCAGGGTTAAAGCTGACGCTGATCATTACACTGGTGGCTGCGATTTTGGCGGCGCTGTTGGGCTTGGTCTTTGCCATTTTGCGCCGCTCGTCCAATCCGCTGATCGCGCAACCGATCGGGTTTTTTCTGGAATTCATTCGTGGCACGCCGCTTCTGGTGCAGCTCTACTTCATCTTTTATGTGCTGCCCGATCTGGGGATTGTGCTGTCGCCTTTCGTGGCAGGCGTGATCGGCATGGGTCTGCATTACGCCACCTATACCGCCGAGGTTTACCGGGGCGGTATTGAAAACGTCGCCCGTGGTCAATGGGAGGCGGCGCGCGCCACCAACCTGACCATGCGGCAGACCTGGGTGCATGTGATCATTCCGCAAGCCATTCCGCCGATGATTCCAGCCTTGGCGAATTACCTGATCGCAATGTTCAAAGAGACGCCGCTTTTGTCCGCCATCACTGTGCTGGAACTGATGAACCAGGCCAAATCGGTCGCCAATTCCAGTTATCGCTATATTGAGCCGATGACGATGGTGGGGGCGCTGTTTCTGGCGATCAGTCTGATCTCGGTGGTCGTGCTGCGCTTTCTTGAACATCGCTTTGGAAGGCCGGTTCGATGACGGAAATTATCGTCTCAACGCAAAAGCCCGTGCTGGACACTCGGCCTTTGCGCCACCGCGTCGGCCTGATTGCGCTTGCCACCGACCACACCAGCGAGGTCGATTACGCCCGTATGCTGGTGCCGCAAGGGGTGGGTCTTTATACCGCGCGCATCCCTTATGCCAATCCGGTGACGCCCGAAACCTTGCGCGCCATGGCCCCGGAATTGGCGCAGGCGGCGGCGTTGATTTTACCAGATGAGGCGCTGGATGCGGTGATTTACGGCTGCACCTCGGCCTCGGTTTGCATTGGTGACGCGGCGGTGACGGCAGCCATTCGGCAGGGCAAGCCTGATGTGGCGGTGGTCACGCCCATCTCGGCGACACTGGCAGGGTTGCGGGCATTCGGCGCAAAGCGGATTTCGGTGCTGACCCCCTATTCGGTGGAAACCTCACGTCCTATGGCTGATTTGTTTGAGGTCGAAGGCTTTGGCTTGGACCGTTTCACCTGCCTTGATATGGACGATGACCGCGAGATGGCGCGGATTTCACTTGGCTCAATCATCGACTTGGCGACGCAGGCAGTGGCGAAGGGGTCAGAGGCGCTGTTCATCTCATGCACGGCGGTGCGCGCGGCGGGGGTGATTGCCGAGATTGAGGCAGCCGTGGGCATCCCAGTGCTGTCGTCGAATTACGCCGGCGCGTGGCAAGTGTTGAGGCTCTTGGGCGATCAGGGGGCGGCGGCACCGGGGCGGTTGATGCAGATCGGCCTTGCGCCATGATCGCGTCTGTTACCTTGGCCGATATTCAGGGCGCAGAACGGCGGATTGCGGGCAAAGTTTTGCGCACGCCGACATTGGTCGATCCGCAGATTGCGGGGCTTTTCCTCAAACAGGAATACCGCCAGACCACCGGCGCGTTCAAGCTGCGCGGGGCTACGAATGCGGTGCTGTCGCTTTCGTCCGCGGATCTTGGGCGCGGGGTGGTGACCGCCTCAACCGGCAATCACGGCCGCGCTTTGGCCCATGCCGCGCGGGCGGCAGGCGGGCGGGCGGTCGTTTGTCTGTCGGCCTTGGTGCCCTCGAACAAGGTGCAGGCGATCCGCGATTTGGGCGCCGAAGTGCGCATCATCGGACAAAGCCAGGATGAGGCGATGCTTGAGGTCGCCCGCGCAGTTGCGCAGGGCATGATCGAAGTGCCGCCCTTTGATCATCCTGCGGTGATTGCGGGTCAAGGCACGCTGGGGCTGGAGATTTTGGCCGACAGTCCTGCGCCGGCGATGGTGCTGATCCCGCTGTCTGGCGGCGGTTTGGCGGCGGGGGTGGCGACCGCAATCCGCGCTTTGTCGCCACAAACGCGCCTGATCGGGATCAGCATGGAGCGAGGTGCTGCCATGGACGCCAGCCTGCGCGCGGGCCGTCCGGTTGATGTGACCGAACTGGCGACCCTTGCCGACAGTCTTGGCGGCGGCATCGGGTTGCAAAACCGGCTGACCTTCAATGCCTGTCGCGACTTGCTGGATGAGGTGATTTTGATGAGCGAGGACGAGATTGCCGCCGGTATGCGTCATATTCATGCGGTGACCGGTGATGCGGTTGAAGGGGCTGCGGCGGTGGGCGTTGCGGCGGTCTTGGCGGGCAAGGTGCAGATTACAGGCCCGACGGTGGCGATCTTGTCGGGCCGCAATGTCGCGGCACCCCGCTTTGCCGAAGTGCTGGCAGGGAGGCTATGATGAGCGATCCGATCTTGATCCTGACCGAGGCTGACCTGCGCGCGCTGGTGCCGCTGGATATGGCTGCGGTGGACTGCGTCGAGGATGCCTTTCGCGCGCTGGCCACCAAACCGGTTGCCATGCCGCCGATCCTGCGGTTGGATATTCCCGAACATCGCGGCGAGGTTGATGTCAAAACCGCCTATATTCCCGGGCTTGCACATTTTGCGATCAAGATCAGCCCCGGCTTCTTTGGCAATCCGGCCTTGGGTCTGCCCTCAACCAACGGCATGATGGTGGTGCTTTCGGCCACGACGGGGTTGGTGCAGGCACTCCTTTTGGACAACGGCTATCTGACCGATGTGCGCACGGCGGCGGCGGGGGCCGTGGCGGCCAAACACCTTGCGCGCCCCGATGCACAGGTGGCAGCGATCCTTGGCGCCGGGATGCAGGCGGAAATGCAGCTGCGCGCACTGACGCTGGTGCGGCCGATTCACGCCGCGCGGATTTGGGCGCGTGATCCGGCCAAGGCGCAGGCGTTGGCCGCACGGCTAGATTTGGCTGGCGTCACCGTGACCGCCGTGGCCAGCGTGACCGAGGTGATCAAGGGCGCCGATGTCGTTGTGACGACGACGCCGAGTAACACGCCCATTCTGCACGACGCCGTGGCTGGCCAGCACATCACCGCGATGGGCTCGGACGCCGAGCATAAGAATGAAATCGCCCCTAGCCTACTGGCCCGCGTGCAATATATCGCGGACCGCCTTAGCCAGACGCGGGTTTTGGGCGAATTGCACCATGCCATTGCGGCGGGGTTGGTGGCAAAGGATCAGGGCTTTGCTGAGCTTGGCCAGATCATCGCAGGCCAAGCGCAGGGTCGCGCCGATGCCCGCGCCATCACCCTTGCCGATCTGACCGGCACCGGCATTCAAGACACGGCGATTGCGACACTTGCCGTCGCACGCTCCAAAGCCAGCGGCGCAGGTCGCGCCTTTTCAATTTGAAATGTTAGCAGACGGGGCTTGCCCCAAGGAGGAAAGATGACTGCCGTTGACCTGCGCTTTACCCGCGATGAATTCGCCGCGAGGCTGGCCAAAACCCGCGCGGCGATGGCTGCCAAAGGGGTTGATCTTTTGCTGGTCACCGACCCCAGCAACATGAATTGGCTGACCGGCTATGACGGCTGGTCGTTCTATGTCCACCAATGTGTGATCGTGCCGCCAACGGGTGAACCAATCTGGTTTGGCCGCGGCCAGGACGCCAATGGCGCAAAACTGACAGCCTATTTGCGGCATGAAAACATCCTCGGCTACCCCGACCACTATGTGCAATCGACCGAACGCCACCCGATGGATTATCTGTCGGCGCAACTGACCGATCGCGGTTGGGGTGGCCTGCGGATCGGGGTTGAGATGGACAATTACTATTTCACCGCCTCGGCTTTTGCATCCTTGACCAAACACCTGCCGAACGTGCGTTTCAGCGATTGCACTGCGCTGGTGAACTGGCAACGCGCGGTAAAATCGCCGCAAGAAATCACCTATATGCGCAACGCGGCGCGTATCGTGGAAAAGATGCATGAACGCATCGTCGATAAGATCGAAGTCGGGATGCGCAAATGCGATCTGGTGGCCGAGATTTATGACGCGGGTATTCGTGGCACACCAGAGGCCGGTGGTGATTACCCCGCCATTGTGCCGCTGTTGCCCTCGGGCCGCGATGCCTCTGCGCCGCATCTGACCTGGGATGACAAGCCGATGAAACGCGGCGAAGGCACGTTCTTTGAGATCGCCGGCACCTATCACCGCTATCACTGCCCGCTGTCGCGCACAGTGTTTCTGGGCAAGCCGACGCAGGCCTTTCTGGATGCCGAAAAGGCCACGCTGGAGGGCATGGAGGCAGGCCTTGCCGCCGCCAAGCCGGGCAATACCTGCGAAGATATCGCGCGCGGTTTCTTTGACGTTCTGGCCAAGAATGGCATTATCAAAGACAACCGCACCGGCTATCCGATCGGCGTGTCTTATCCGCCAGACTGGGGCGAACGCACGATGTCGTTGCGCCCCGGCGACAAGACCGTTTTGCAACCGGGGATGACGTTTCACTTCATGACCGGACTTTGGCTTGAGGATATGGGGCTTGAAATCACCGAGTCGATCCTGATCACCGAAACCGGCGTTGAAAGTCTGGCCAATGTGCCGCGCAAACTGTTTATTAAGGACTAGGCCATGACCAACCAGATGCGGCCCTCACCGATTTCGGCAACGGTGGATTTCGATGCCGACGGCGTGCAACACGGCTTTTTGCGCCTGCCCTATAGCCGCGATGATGCGGCTTGGGGCTCGGTGATGATCCCGCTGACGGTGGTGAAAAACGGCGCGGGGCCGACGGCCCTGCTGACAGGGGGCAATCACGGCGATGAATATGAAGGCCCGATTGCCCTGTTTGATCTGGCGCGGCATTTGACGCCGGCTGAGGTTACAGGCCGCGTCATCATCATTCCCGCGATGAACCTACCGGCCTTTGTGGCAGGCACCCGCACCTCGCCGATTGATCGTGGCAACATGAACCGCGCCTTTCCGGGGCGCCCTGACGGGACGGTGACAGAAAGAATCGCCGACTACTTTCAACGCGTGCTGTTGCCGATGGCGGACGTGGTGTTGGACTTTCATTCCGGCGGCAAGACCTTGGATTTCCTGCCGTTTTGCGCAGCGCATATTGTGCCGGACAAAACGATGGAAGCCAAGGCTTTTGACCTCGTGCGGGCCTTTGGTGCGCCCTATTCCGTTAGTATGCTAGAGATTGACGCGGTCGGCATGTATGACAGTGCCGCCGAGGATATGGGTAAGGTGTTTGTGACCACCGAGCTGGGCGGTGGCGGCACGGCCAGTGCAGCTACGGCGAATATTGCCATTCGGGGGTGTCGCAACCTGTTAATTGCCGCAGGTATCGTTAAAGGTGCCACAGAACCGCAACCTACTCAGTGGCTCGACATGCCGGATGGGGATTGCTTTACCTTTGCCGAGGATGGTGGCCTGATCCAGTTTCTGGCCGATCTTGGTGACACCGTAGAAAAGGGGCAACCCGTCGCCTTGATTTATCCCACAGGGCGCACAGGGCTTGACCCGGTGACGCTGCGGGTGCGCCGGTCGGGCTTGTTCACAGCCAGACATTTCCCCGGTTTGGTCAAACCCGGTGATTGCGTTGCGGTGATCGCGGATATCGTTGCGGGGTAGCGTCCGCGAAAGAGGGCCTAAGATGAGCGAACTATCCCTGCGCGACACCGGACTTGCGGTGCTGGTCGCGTTGATCTGGGGCATGGGGTTCGTCGTCGCCAAGGGAGCGATGGCGCATTTCCCGCCAATTTTGTTGATGGCTTTGCGCTTTTCCATAACCGCTTTGGCACTGGTCTGGTTTGCCGGGCCAATCGGAGCCAATTTTGTCAGGCTGGGGTTCACTTCGGTTGTCGGCGCGTCCCTGCAATACGCGCTGACTTTTACCGGGGTAAAGGGTTTGGGAGCGGGCCTTTCAGCCCTTGTCGTGCAACTTGAGGTGCCCTTCCTCATCATCCTTGGCGCAGTTTTGCTTGGAGAGCGGCCTTCGGTCCGGAAATGGTTAGGAACCCTTGTCGCGTTTTCAGGCGTGGCGATCATCGCGTCTCAGGAACGGTTTACTGGGGCAATTTTGCCTGTCTTTCTGGTCATCAGTGGCGCATTCCTTTGGGCGCTGGGGCAAGTGTTGGTGCGTGGCTTTGTCGGCATGACAGGCCTGTCGATCACTGCCTGGACTGCAGTTCTGGCCGCACCGCAGCTTTTCGTGTTGTCGGCCTTGTTCGAAACGGGCCAATTAGGCGCCCTACAGACGGCTGGCATGCAGGTCTGGGGTGCCGCCCTATATCTGGGCCTTGTCATGACCGCACTTGGCTATTTCTTGTGGAACAGTCTGCTGCTGAGGCACGAGGTCGGGCGTGTCGCGCCGTTTTTGCTACTATTGCCGGTCTTCTCGGTGATCGGCGGCTACTTCTTTCTGGATGAGGTGTTGACCTTGACCCGGCTGATCGGCGGCGCGGTTGTTCTGTCAGGGGTGGCGCTGATCACTCTGACCAATAGACAAAGGTCTGAGGCAGTCATCTGAATTTGTGTCACCCAAATGGACTCACAAAGGTGGAGTGACCCTCAGCCATAGTAGATATTTTTGACAGTAGATTAGATTCAAATTGGGTTTTCACCTTCGATTGCAATAGTGCTTTCGGGATCACCAGTCGTAAGTTCATACATGGCCCTACGGTATTCAATCTGCTTTGCATTTATCACTGTTAGGCCTTTCACTAATTCTTCGTATTTGGGAAACTCCTGCTGAACCAACTGCGGGTCCCTAAAGTCGTCATCTTTGAGCGTCGCCTCATACCATCGGCGGTATGGGGCTTGCCATTGTGTAAGGAGCGGCCTCAACCCCTCGTTCAATACCTGCACCGAAGCCCTGACGATCGCCCTCGCCCCTTTGCTCTTGAGCTTATCGCCGGGACCTCTTTGATAAGATCGCGGGTTACGCCAAAAAAGCTATACCAAGAGTCGTGGACCTCGGCGATGACATCATGCTCTGGGTCAATGGCCAGCCCAACCTTCCTCGTGCTGAGTTCGACCCATATCGCATATGCGATTTGGCGATCCGTCCTGTTCGGCTTGAAACTGACGGTCGTGTCACCAATACCGATGCCAGCACTGTCGAGTTCAAAGCTTCCGAAACCAATTCGGCCGCGGAACCACAGCCAAACCAGAAAACCGATCACCAGCAGAAGAACCGCTGGTGCTACCCATGACCCAAGCGCGGCAGACATGCTGAAATCTTCTGCGATCATGAATGAAAACAATGGCCCGCCTGATTGGGAGGAGGGTAATGTCATGTATCTAGGTCCTGAAAGCGTATCCGCACTGGTGCGTCCGATGTTGACCAACGCCTGATCAGACACCTCCTGTTTGGGACCTATTTTGTTTGAAATGGCTATTGGGTAACGTGGGTCGTCTGATGCTACGATAGATTGGGTGTCGCTTGACCCAGCCGCATTGAGTTCTAACAGAAGTTGAGGGACCGACACATCAAATCGTCGGGCAATCGCCGTAAAATACCCAAACGTGTCACCTAGTTCATCGATCACACTCGCGCGAAACCCAACATATGCCTTTTTCTCACGCTTCAACTTCTTAAACGCAGCCATGACGCCGCCGACTTCGCCAAATAGTCCCAGCAAAATAGGTTAAAGCTCGTCATCCTCAAAACGATCAGTGGCCTTTGCCTTGTTGATCGAGCCATCCCGCACCGTTAGTCCGTGGTTGCGCGTCATCGTCTTCAGCTTTGCCAAGCCCGCATCATCCTCATGGAGGTGGCTGATGAAAATGTTCTTACTGCCCTTCATCGCGTCCTCTTTTGCTTCTGCGCAGATCGATGCCGAGCATCCACTGGGGTTTCTACCTACATTGACACACCCGTGCGGAAATGCTTGAAGTGTTTCACAGGCTGGACACTAGCAAAACAAAAACAACATATCCAATGTATGAAACACTGATACTATTATGTGCGACGCTTGGGAGGTTGGCATGGATATCGAAAAGCTTGGCGGAATACTCGCCAAACATAGAGGAAACATGGGAGTTAGAGCGGCGGCAAAAGAAATTGGCATCAGCCCGTCAACGCTCTCAAGGGTCGAAAATGGGCACGTTCCCGACGTGGGAACTCTGGAAAAGGTATGCACTTGGCTTGGACAAGACACCGCCAAATTCACCGGAGTCGCGAATCTCCAGATCGCATTTAAGAACAAGAAGGCAGTCCCGCAGCAGACAGCCAGATCGTTGGCCAACCTGATAGAAAAAGCTTCTGAACAGTTCATCAAAGTCGATGCCAGGGGGCACTAGTTGACGTTCCGCCGAGGTTTCAAATCACAGTGTGAACGACGAGCAGTAGAATACCGCAAGCAGTTGGGACTGCATAAGGCAGCCCCACTATCGGCAGAGGTGCTGGCTAAACACTTAAGCGTCACGGTATGGTCAACCAAAGACATTGCAGCACTGAGTGCAAATGACATGCCGGTCCTCAACGATGAACATGATGATTCATGGTCTGCGCTAACGATGCGGATCGGCGCATCGAACCTAGTCCTGTTCAAGCCCGTAACATCCACCGGTCGTCGAAATAGCGTCGTCATGCACGAGCTTTCCCATATCATTTTGGGCCACGAACTTGCCGAAGCATGTATCCTAGAAGATGGCTCCTTGGTCCCCGGAAACTTCAATCAAGATCAAGAAGACGAAGCTGATTGGCTGACTGGCACCCTGCTGTTGCCGCGACCGGCGTTGATAGCGATCCAGAGCCATGGGGGAGCAAATCAAAGAGCATGCGACCAATACCAAGTCAGCCTTGAAATGCTGACGTGGAGAACCCGTATGACTGGCCTCACTTACCAAATGAACCGTCGGCGTGGTTAGTCTCGTTCAGCACCGCGAGGCGGGACTTGGCCCCCAGCGTGTTCAAGATGCTCCAGACAAAATCTTCAGCGCAAACCAGTCCATGATGGGGACCAGATAGAGAAAGCCCTTCCGCATCGGCATGTAGACGATGTCGGCGCAACAGACTTGGTTGGGGCGGTCGATTTGCAGCCCGCCCAGCAGATAGGGGCGGGTTTTGTGCCCTGTGGCAGGCTTGCTGCTGTTGCGTTTCTGCTAAATCGGGGCTCTGCTGCAACAGAGCCCCTCCGACATTAAATAATCTCCAAGACCGGGCAATCCTTGCGCAAGTCGGTCAGATCTCGGATAATAACTTGTGCAGATGGCGCACAATACTTTAGCACTGCGAATGTCGTCGCAGTCAAAAGATACATGAATTCAGATAGTTGAAACCATCGACCTTTTTACTCCGTCGGGGATATTTTTACAGAGAAGACCGTGCCGCCGCTCAACGTTCGCGCAATGCTTCGCGGGATTTGTAAAGCGGTTTGGTCAGATAGGTCAGAATGGTCTTGCCGCCAGTTTGCAATTCCACCTCCGCCTGCATACCGGGGCGGATATCAATTTTTGCCTGCCGCTCGGTCAGGTGTTTCAAATCGACGCGCAATGTCACCTTGTAATGCGCGTCCTCATCGGGGTTGCGCGCGCGTTCGTCCTTGAATGTATCGGCAGAGATCAGCACCACCTCGCCGTGAAGGGAGCCGTAGATGGTGTAGTCGTAAGCCGAGAGCTTGATCGTTGCCTCCTGCCCCATTTTAACGGAAGCGATATTCTCCGGCTTCACTTTCGCCTCGATGAACATTTCTTCATCCATTGGCACAATCTGCATGATTTCCTCACCGGGACGGATGACGCCGCCAATGGTGGTCACGGATAGTTTGTTGACGATGCCTTTCATCGGCGCGGTCAACACGGTGCGGTTCAACTGATCCGCCGCCCCTTTCAGGTTGGCGCGCAAAGTGGTGAGTTTTTCCAGCGTGTCAGAATATTCCTTGGCGCGTTCCAACTCCATCTGCGTGATGGTGTCGGAATAGCGGTTTTCTGTATCACGGAAGGCGCGGCGGGCCTTTGTCACCTCGATCAGCGGTGCAACCTCTTGGCTATACATGTTTTCCAGCAGGTCGAGTTCCTTCTGCGCCTGCTCCATCACCTGTTTCGCGCCATCCCGGCGGGCGATGAAATCGGTTTGCCGCGCGGCGAGCAGCGCCCCTTCGGAAGCAACAATATCAGGCAAGCGCTGTGCGAGATCGGGCGGCGCGTCAAATTCGAGCATCCCGGCCATTTCCGCCTCCAGCCGCCGCCGCCGGATTTCCATGCTGCCAATCTGGTCGCGCAACTCATCCACAGCCGTTTGATACTGGGTGCCGTAGAGCCGGGCGAGGGGTTGGCCCGGTTCCACCACATCGCCTTCGGCCACGTCGAGTTCCGCCAAAATCCCGCCTTCGAGGTTCTGGATGATTTGCGGGCGCGAGGAGGAAACGACCTGACCGCGCGCGCGCACAATCTCATCCACCCAAGCGAAAGCTGCCCAAACGATAAAGATCACCACGACCGCCGCGATGAGCCAGATCATCCGGCCCGGACGCTCGGTTTTCTCCTCCAATCCGTGGTCGAATGTGGTCATCATTTGCCTACCCCCGCCGCTTGCGCTTTCGTCAGATGGGCCAGAACCGCATCCCTTGGTCCATCGACGACAAGCTTGTCGCTTTGCAGGATCAAGGTGCGCGAGGTCAGTTGAAGGATCGGGACGCGGTGGG
>NZ_JAKDLJ010000059.1 GCF_030452865.1 Pseudorhodobacter sp. | reverse complement strand
CCCCATCGCAACCCGATGGAGGCTTTGATGCACATCCTACATTTCCCGCGCCCGCAGCCCACGCCCCGGCAGATTGACGACGCCTTGGCGGTCGTTCATTCGCCTGCCCTCGTTGCCGACCAACCGGCGCTGCGCGCCAATGCCTGGGAAATCCTGAAAGCCGCGCGCGGCCAGACCGTTGCCACCGCGCGGCTGGATGCGATGCAGCACCACCTTGCCCATGCGCGCGGCTTGGCGGCGCATCTGCTGAACCCGCACGGGGCGGCGTGATGGATGCCCTGCACTGCCGCGCCCGCCGCTTTTTGCACGGTCTGCCCGGCAAATCACCAACCGAGTTGCATGATGCGTTCTACGCGGAGGTGATCGAGACCGGCGGCACCATGCTGGCGCCGGATTTCGACGAGGTGATGTTTTTCGAGATCACCCTGTACGGTAGTTTTGCCTTTGGCGAAAGCGAGGCCGAACTGTTCCGGAACTGGCAGCGCGTGGCCCGCCACGATCTTGACCGCCCGGAGCCGTGCAGCAATCTGGCCGGGGCGCGGGCATCATGACCGGCACCCTGATCCTCTGCACCTTCGCCGCCACCGCGCAATTCTTCGCGCTGCGCTTTGCCTCGAATGCAGGCTTTGCCAAAGCTGTCCGCGGCCACAGCGCCGCCCGCGAATGGGCAGCCATCAGCGCCGGGTTTCAGGTGGTGGCCCTGTGCCTGCTGTTCATCGCCTATTGGCTCGGGGTGGCGCAATGACATCAGCGTTCGACCAGCTGCTGCCCGCACAGCAGGCAGGCATCCTTTGCGCCGATCAGATGTTTCGCCGGTTTGCCGCCGAACGCGCGGGCCTGCCGGGCCAAGCCTTCGCCGTCAGCGCCGCCGCCGAATACCTGCGCAAATATTGCCAGATCGACAGCCGCCGCGACCTCAACACCATCCGCGCCGCCCGCGTGAAGTTCGATCACCTGCGCACCGAATTTGACGCATGGCGCGGCAAAATCCCAACCCAACGCTGAAACAGAGGGAAACCATGAAATTGGCAAAATCAGACGACACCACACCCGCCGCGCCACCCGCCAGACGGCGGGCTGCGCCGCCGGTTCTGCGCGGGCTTGATCAGTTTTTCGGCATCTTCGAGAATGGCGAATTTCTGCCGGAAATCATCGACAAGCTGCAAGAGCTCAACGCCAAGATGTCGGAGATGCGGGACCGTTTTCCGGGCGGCAAGGTCACCGGCGCGTTCACGCTTTCGGTCGACATGAAGCTGAACAAGAACCGCGATGTGACGATGCAAGGCACCTGCACCATCAAGCCGCCCAAATCGCCGCCGTCCAGCGCCGTGGCCTTCATCACCGATCAAGGCGAATTCACCCTGCACAGCCCGATGCTGACCCAGATGCACGGCGGTTTGCGCGACACCTACGACCCTGAAACCGGCGAAATCCGCTAACCGAAATCCATCCGAAAGGAAAACCAGCAATGGCCGATACCGTGAACACGCCCGAAAACCCCGCCCAGACCATGCGCGATGTGATGCATAACCTTGGCAGGATGGAAGTGATCCTCCCCCCGGTCGATTTTGACCTGACATCACCGCAGTTGATCACGCTGCCGACTGGTCGCAGCGTCAAAAGCCTGACCGAAGAATATCGCAGCGCGTTTGAATATCTCAAACCCAGCCGCCGCAAGGGCACGGCCAGGCTGTCCACATTGCAAAGCGTGATTGATTGGGCCAACCGCTTCAAAGGCGACACTTCTGCGTTGTTTGCCAACCCCGACCAATCCACCCCAAGCCTGACCTGTATCGCCGATTATCACGCGGCGGGTGCGGCGGAATATGATGCGGATTACGGCGACTCCTCTGCCCGCCATTGTCATCACCGCGCGGTTTACAATTTTCCGCTGTCCAAGGAATGGCAGCGATGGAAAAAGGTTTCTGGCGTGGCGATGGACAAGGCCGAAATAGGTCAATTCATTGAAGACAACGCCAAGGATTTCATCGACCCGTCACCTTTTCTGATGAACCCGTCGATAAAATCGGAGACCGCGAATTGGGAAGTGGCGTTCAACGAAATCGCGCAAAAGATCAAAGGCCGCTTTGGTCAATATGTCAAACTGCTGGAAATGTCCCGCGCCTTCGAGGTGAATGAATCCAGCAACCTGAAAGTGACACGCAACCCGGTCACCGGCGAACAATCCATTGGCTTCGTGAACGAACACCAAGACGCCGAAGGTAAACCGATCAGCATCCCGGATCTGTTCATCATCGCAATCCCGGTGTTTCTGTCGGGTGATCTTTACCCGCTGCCGATCCGTTTTCAGTACCGCAAGAACGGCCAAACCATCAAGTTCACCCTCACGATCTACGACCCCGACCGCGCCTTCGATGATGCTTTTACGGGCGCAGTCACCATGGCCACCGAACAAACCGCCCTGCCACTTTTTGAAGGCACCCCGGAGGCATGACCCCACCCCCGCGCTTGGGTCAATGCGCGCTTCACGTCCACCTTCCCCCGGCCTTCGGGTCGGGGAATTTTACCCAGACAAAGGACATCCCATGACAGATCCAAAACACGTCGACAGCGACAGCGATGACCGCACCGCGAACAATGCGGTGCGGCACACCTATCGCGTCCTTACCGACGGCGAAAAGCAACAAATGGTTGATCTCAAAGACATTGGCGCGGCGTTCATCGCCAAATGCAATGACGTCGGAAAAAGCCGCGAACTGGCACTTGCCATCAACAATGCCGAACAGGCCGTCATGTGGGCCGTGAAGCACGTCACCGCCTAACCCCATCCCTTCGGTGACCTGCCCCGCTCGGGCAGGCAGCACAAGCGATGAAAAGGAGCCAACACCAATGTCAAAAGGCCTTGCAGACCTGTCCGATCATCTTTTCGCCCAAATGGCGCGGCTGGATGATCCGAACTTGAAACCCGAAGAGATTGAAACAGAGGCAAAGCGCGCAGCGGTGATGGTTTCCGTCTCCGATCAGATCATCGGTGGCGCAAAAATGCAGATTGATGCGGCGAAGCTGTTCGCGACCCACGGCGCTGCCGTCCTGCCGCATCTGCCCCAGATCGGCAGACAGGCCCGCACTGATCTGCAAATCGAAAAGACCAAGCCATGAAGGGCCGCGCGATCATTTATAGCGCAAAGGAACTGGCGTGGGTTAAAGCTCACAGCCGCGATCCGCGCCGTAAGATGCACCAGAATTTTGTCGCGGTGTTCAGCCGACCAGATGTGGCGCCGACCAACATCAACAGTCTGTGCAAGCGCATGGGATGGATGACCGGCCGCAATGGCTGCTTTCCAAAAGGTCAGATGCCGCACAACAAAGGTCAGAAAATGGCGTTCAACGCCAACAGCGCGGCCACCAGGTTCAAAACCGGCATTGTGCCGCAAAACATCAAGCCGCTCTGGTCCGAACGGATCGGCAAAAGCGGATACATCGAAATGAAGGTGCCAGAGGTCAACCCCTACACTGGCCACTCCACCCGCTATCGCCTCAAACATATCTGGCTTTGGGAAAAGGCAAACGGCCCGATCCCCGAAGGCATGGCACTGAAATCCCGCGACGGCGACCGCACAAACGCGGCGCCGGAAAACTGGACGGCAGTCCCCCGCGCCATCCTGCCCCGCTTGAATGGTCGCCGCTGGTCGCGCGGATACGACAAAGCGCCCGCCGAACTCAAACCGGCAATCATGGCCGTGACCAAGCTGGAACACGCCGCGCGTGAAGCGATGAAAGCGAAAGAAGGCACTGAATGACCCTGCGCTTTGCAGCACCAATCTATCCCGGCGGGAGGCATTGCCTGCTCTGCGGAGCAATGACAGCCGGGGCGGTTTTCCCGCCATTGGAAGATCCACGCAGCGCCAAAAAGAACAGTGATTGGGTTTGGAGATTATTTCCGTTCGGCGCGAATCCCGCGCGAGAAGGCCGCGCAAAAGACGAGGCGACAGCCAAGGGTCACCTGACCGCCGCCTTTGCCATAACCCTTGCCGAAGCTGGTCTGATGCCAATCAAAACCCCGAAAGAATAGTGCAATGACCCAACCCAAACGCATCCAACTCCGCCGCGGCAAAGGCTGGCGCAAGCCCGAAGGCGCTGTGGTCGTGTCACGCGGGCCCGGAAAATTCGGCAACCCTTTCACAATAGCGGCAGCCGCCGAGGCCAGCTTTCCCGACCCCGCGCGCGCAGCAGTTACCGCTTTTCGTGACTGGCTGAACGGCGATCCATGGGCATGCCCATCTGGTGACACTTGGGAGGTCAAGCGCCAAACGATCCTGCAAGCCCTGCCGGAACTGCGCGGCAAAGATCTGTGCTGCTGGTGCGCACTCGATCAGCCCTGCCACGCCGATGTGTTGTTGGAACTCGCCAATGCCTGATCACCCCACCCAATTCAGCCACAGCCAGACAGGAGACACCCGATGACCATCAACACCCAAAACCCCCGCCCGGTAAACCTCGACCCGTTTATCGAAATGGACCCGTTTCGCATCAACCGCGCGGAACCCACGCCACAAAAGCCGCGCGAATACTGGTTGGACCTCAAAGACTGGACCATTCACGGTCGCGAAGACGATGGATTGATCCAAGTTCGGGAGGTTTTGGAATGACCACCACCCAAACCACTCAATCGCAGATCCTTGCCGAATACGATGCCGAGTATGCCGCCCGCAAACTTCACTGGATCGGTGGCATACCCCACGAATCCGACCTGCGCGGCTTGCGCCAAATCGTCGCGCACCGGCTGGCCGTTCATCTGGAAGACGTGGCCGAGGCGCTGCGGGATCGGCGCTTGGCCGAAGGAGGGTGTGGTCGATGACAACCGTAACCATCGCCATCGACCAGGCGTTTGATCGTCTCATTTACGAAGCCAAGATCGAGGCGCACCGGGCGATGCGGCGCTTTCCGCAACCCAACTATGTCATCCGCAAATTTGCCGAGGAATCCGGCGAAGTGATCAAAGACGCCATCCATTGCGCAGAGGGCCGCGAGACCCCCGGAAAACTACGCGCCGAAATGACGCAAGCCATTGCCATGCTCTACCGGCTTTGGGTCGAAGGCGATCAGGTCCATGGCCTTAAACCAGTAGGTGTCGACAATGACTGACGCAGAATTCCACTATTGGCCCGAAACATTAACGCTGGACCGGATGCACCAGTCCGAGATTGTTGGGTGGATGCAGGATAAGACAGGGGAGCCGGACGCCGGAAAATACATCCGCGCCGACCTGACATTCACCCAAGCCGACATTGACGCCGCTGTGATGGCGGAGCGGGATCGGCGTATGACAGAGGGAGGGCGTGGTTGATGCCATTATCATTTTCAGTAAACCGACGGAACTTTGGTCATTGGGACATCACGGCCCGTGATCACGGGCGACTCTTTCGATTGCGCGGTGGTCCGTCTCAATGGGACGTGATCGACGAACGCGTTGGAAAAGGCCAAAACTCGACAATGCTAACTTTCAAAGAACAATCTGCGGCGATGTCCTACATCTGCGCGGAGTTGATGCACGAACTGCTTACTGTGGAGGGTCAAAATCCTCGTATCATGGAAAGCTGGAATATCAATTGGACAGCAGAAAATGACCCCTTAGGACCGGGAAAGACAGGGGTAATGGATGTCTAAAACCTCAATCTCATGGACCGAGCAAACGTGGAATCCCATCGTCGGCTGCTCGGTCGTCTCCCCCGGCTGCACCAACTGCTATGCGATGAAAGAGGCGTGGCGGTTTGGGCATAACACCAAGCTGCCACAGTACCACGGGCTGACCCAGACGACCAAAGGCGGGTCAGTCTGGACTGGCAAGGTGGCGCTGGCCGAAAAGGCACTGCTGGCCCCGCTCAGACGCCGCAAACCCACCATGTATTTCGTCAACAGCATGGGCGATCTGTTTCACGAAAACGTGCCGGATGATTGGATCGACCGCGTGTTTGCCGTGATGGCCCTGTGCCCGCAGCACACGTTTCAGGTGCTGACCAAGCGGTCAAAGCGGATGCGCGCGTATTTTCAGAAAGACCCGTTTGACCGGGTCTTTCTGGCGATGATGGAGCATACCTCGCGCGGCTATCCAACGGTCAAAGAGACGATGCAGCAGCTTGGCATGACTTGGGTGCAACCCGCATCCCGCGATGATTGGTGGCCGCTGCGCAACGTCTGGCTGGGCGTATCCGCCGAGGACCAAACCCGCGCCGACGAACGCATCCCCGACCTGCTGAACACCCCCGCCGCGATCCGGTTTGTGAGTGCCGAGCCGTTGTTGGGGGCGATTGATTTGAGGCGATGGCTTTACGCAATGCTTGACCATCACGCAGCAGGGTTATCAGACGATCCAATGGCGGCAGGAATGTTGTGTGACGCAATCAAGGCTGGTCGCGCCAGCGGACCTATGCGACCAGCACTCAACTGGATCATAACCGGCGGCGAAAGCGGCCCCAACGCCCGCCCGATGCACCCTGATTGGGCAAGGTCTATCCGCGACCAATGCGCAGAGGCAGGTGTGGCGTTTCATTTCAAACAGTGGGGAGAGTGGGCACCTGATGATCACTTCACCCACTTCCCAGACAAGATCACTGACAGAGGTATGCACGAATGGTTCGCAACCGACGGTATGACCGTTGAAAGCCATTCTTGGCGATACGGCAAAGCCCGCGCTGGTCGTCTGCTGGACGGTCGCACCCATGACGCAATGCCGGAGGTGTTGTGATGGAAAATCAGCCCGTACTGGATGCCTGCTGTGGCAGCCGCATGTTCTGGTTTGACCGGCTGGATGATCGCGCAGTGTTTGGCGATCACCGCCGCGAAACCCACACCTTGACCGATAAATCTAGCAAGGGCGGGTCGCGCGAACTGACTATCAGCCCTGATTTGTTGCTTGATTTTCGGGCACTGCCGTTCCCGTCCGACCGCTTCAATCTGGTTGTCTTTGATCCACCGCACTTGGTCCGAAATGGCAGATCAGGCTGGCTGGCCAAGAAATACGGCAAGCTGGGCGCGGATTGGCGCGACGACCTGCGCAGCGGGTTTGCCGAATGCTTCCGCGTGCTGCAACCGCACGGCACCCTCATTTTTAAGTGGAACGAACACGAAATACCGGTTCGGGATATTTTAGCACTGACAGACCACAAGCCGCTTTTTGGCAATCGCTGCGGCAAAACTGCAAAATCGCACTGGATTGTGTTTATGAAACCGGAGGCAACGCCATGACCGCGCAAAGCGCCATGCACCAGCTGCTCACGCCGGTCGAGGCGGCGGCGCTGCTGCAAGTCAGCACAAAGACCTTGCGCAGATACCATGATCGGGGCTTAGCTTTCGTGATGCCAAGCCCCGGCACCACCCGCTACAGGGCTGACGACATCGCTGATTTCATCGCAAAGGCCACGATCACATGCCGTATCGCCCCAAAAATTCGCGCTTCTGGCACTTCGACTTCCAGATCGCAGGTCGTCGATTTCATGGCTCTTGCGGGACGGAGGACTTCGAGACCGCCAAAGCCATAGAGGCAGAGGCCCGCGTTGCTGCCAAATCCACCCCCGATCAGAGCGGGGTTTACACGCTGTCGCAAACCATCGGCACCTATTACGCCGATCAATCACAGCACCAACCAAGTGCGCGCACCAGCTTTAGCCAGGGCAAATCCATCCTCGAAATCATCCCGCCGCAAACCCTGCTGGCCGATCTGACGCAGGCCAATATTCAGCGTTTTGTCTCCATCCGCCGCGCGACCGTGGCCAACGGCACGATCAACAGGCAACTGCAATATCTCGGCCGCGCGCTGCGCCACATGGCGCGCACCTATGGCGCAGCAATCCCTGACATCGACCTCAAAGCCGCCGAGACGCGCGAAGCCCACGAACGCATCCGCGAATTGACAGAAGGCGAACAGTCCGAACTGTTCAAAACCCTGCGCACTGATCTGCACCCGCTGGTCAAATTCGCCCTGATGACCGGCGCGCGCAAAGCCACAATCTGCGGCCTGCTATGGTCTGATGTGGATTTTGCGACCAGCCGAATCCGCTTCCGGCTCAAAGGCGGGTTGACGATGTTCTTCCCCATCAACGCCGAAATGCGGGCGTTTCTGTCGTCCCTGCCCCGCGCAGATGATCCGGCCCACCGCCGCTATGTGCTGACCTACATCGACCAACAGACCAAGCGTCGCAAGCGCATCGTGACCGGCGGCGGCGGGCTGGACGAGGCATGGCGCGCGGCGCTGACCGAGGCCGCAATCCCCGATTTCCGCTTTCACGACCTGCGCCACACCTTCGCAACCCGCTTGCTTCGCAAAACCGGCAACCTCAAGCTGGTGTCGCGGCTGTTGGGTCACACGACCGTTGAGACAACAACCCGCTACGCCCACGTCCTCGATGAGGATCTGCACGATGCGATGGCCGCATTTTCGCCGCTTGGAAAACCTGAGTCCCGAAGAAAATCCCGAAGCCGCGCATAACGCATTGATCTGCAAAACCCGCCCTACGGTTCCCAAGCTGAATACGAGGGTTCGATTCCCTTCACCCGCTCCACCCCCTTCCCTAAGGATTTCGCCCTTTTCAAGCCCGGCGCAGCGCGCTAGGCAGGGCCATCCCAATTGGAAAAGGAACATCTCATGGCAGACATCACCCGTATCGAGCCCGGCACGCGTATGAGCAAGGCGGTCGTTCACAATGGCACGGTTTATCTGGCTGGTCAGGTCGGCACCGCCGATGCTTCGGTCACGCAGCAAACGCAGGATTGTCTGGCGGAGGTTGACCGTATCCTGAAAGCCGCAGGCACTGACAAGACCCGGTTGCTGTCGGTACAGATCTGGCTTGCCGACATGAAGGATTTTGACGAGATGAACGCGGTTTGGGACGCCTGGGTTGCCCCCGGTCATGCGCCGGGTCGCGCCACCGGCGAATCGAAACTCGCCACCCCGGCCTATAAGGTTGAAGTGATTGCAATCGCGGCGCTGCCGTAATTTTGCAGCCACCGGCGCATCGCGCGCCGGTGGCCCCTTTTCAGGCCGGGCCTGACATCAGATAATCAACCAGTATCCGGGTTGAGGCATCCTTCCCCTCCGCCGAGGCTTTGCCTTCAAGGATCGGTTGAAGCGCCACCGCCAGCTCCTTACCCAATTCCACCCCCCACTGATCGAAGGAGTTGATCCCCAGGATAACCCCTTCGACAAATACCCGATGTTCATAAAGCGCCACGATCTGCCCCAGGGTGAACGGCGTCAGTTTTGGCAATGCCAGCGTTGTGGAGGGGCGGTTGCCGGGGAACACCCGATGGCGGGCCTGACGCTCCAACTCAGCGCCCGTCAGACCCTTTTTGGCCATGATGGCGGTCGCTTCGGCGAGGGAACGCCCCCGCATCAACGCCTCAGACTGCGCAAGGCAATTGGCGACCAGCAGCAAATGCTGATTCGACAGTTCCGGCTCATGCCCTTCACGGGTCACAATGAATTCGCACGGGATCACCCGCGTTCCTTGGTGGATCAACTGGTAAAACGCATGCTGACCGTTGGTGCCGGGTTCGCCCCAGACCACCGGGCCGGAGTTTTCCGCCAAATCGACCCCGTCCATCGACACGCGCTTGCCGTTGCTCTCCATCTCCAACTGTTGCAGATAGGCGGGCAGCCGTAACAGGCGTTGCTCGTATGGCAGCACCGCGCGGGTGGCGTAGCCGCAGATCTGGTTGTGCCAGATACCGACCAGCGCCAGCAGAACCGGCAGGTTTTGCGACGGAGCAGAATAGCGGAAATGCGCATCCATATCGGCACCACCACGCAGGAAGCGGTTGAACTCCGTCGGTCCTATCGCCAGCATCAGCGACAACCCGATCGGCCCCCAGACCGAATAGCGCCCACCAACCCAATCGGCAAAACCAAAGACGCGGGCCGGGTCAATGCCGAAGGCTGCGGTTTTCTCCGCCGCCGTCGACACCGCCGCGAATTGGTTGGCAGGGTTCGTCACCGTTTGCGCCATCCACGCCCGCGCGGTTTCGGCATTGGTCATGGTTTCAATCGTGGTGAAGGTCTTGGAGGCGACGATCACAAGCGTCGTGCCGGGGTTCAACCCGCGCAATACATCATGGATATGCGCGCCATCGACATTGCTGACGAAATGACAGCGTGGCCCGTCCGCATAGGGTGCAAGGGCGGTATAGGCCATCGCCGGTCCCAAGTCCGAGCCGCCAATGCCGATATTGACAACATCGGTATATGCGCCGCCCTGCCCCTTGATTGCGCCTTCGCGGATATGGCGGGCAAATTCGCCCATTGCCGCATGGGTGGCGCGCACCTCCGGCATGACATTCTCACCGTCAACCATCACATCCGCCGACAGGTTGCGCAACGCGGTGTGCAGCACGGCGCGGTCTTCGGTTTCGTTGATCTTCGCCCCGGTGAACATCGCTTCGGTCTTGGCCTCCAGCCCCGCCTTTCGGGTCAAGTCCAGTAACAAAGACAGAGCGTTGGCATCGAGCGTTGTCTTGGAAAAATCAAAAAGCATATCGCCATGACGGGCCGAAAACTCCGCCGCGCGCGCGGGGTTTTCCAGCCGGTCAGCGATATGCGTGTCCGCGATGGTTTCGTGATGCGCGCGCAGCGCCGCCCAGGCTTTTTGCATGGCTTACTCCGCCCAATGAACTGTTGCTTCGCCCAAAATGATCCGGATCGGGGCTTCAAGATCGCGCAACCCTTCGGCGCGTTCAATCGCTGCGCGTTTGTCGTCACCGGTGATCAGGACATGGCTGTGAAAAGCGCCTTTCAAAACCGGCGCTGTCAGCGTGATGCGAGGCTCCCCCGCAGCCTCGGCCCGCATCGGCAACAGGATGGGGGCGGCATCCGACATCGCCTCCTCCAGCCGATCCGCGCCGGGAAACAGCGAGGCGGTGTGCATATCCGTGCCCATCCCGACCAGCAGGACGGAAATCGGCAGATAGGGCGTGATGCCTTCGGACAATTGATCCAGAACATCCTCCGGCCGTGGCGCATCGGCATGAAGTGGCAGAAGATGCGCTTTCGCGGCCTTGTCCTGCAACAGGCGCTGTCGCAAAAGGCGGGTGTTTGAACGGGGATCATCCTCCGGCACCCAGCGCTCGTCGTTCAGGACCACGGCGACATTGGCCCAGTCGAGGTCAACCCCCGCCAGCATGTCGAACACCGGTCCCGGCGTGGTTCCCCCCGGCACCGAAAGCGTGGCGCGGCCATGTTGGCGCAGGGTTTGGCCCAATTCGCTGGCGATCTTGTTCGCCAGCGCCATCATAATCAATTCACGGTCGGCGTATTCGATCAGATTCATTCGCGTATCTCCCGCCAGCGCCGCCCGTCGCGGTGCATCAGCATCAGTGCATCTTCCGGCCCGGAGGAGCCTGCGTCATAGGATTTCGGCTTCTCGCCGCGTTGTTCCCAGCCGTGGATGATCGGGTCGGTCCAGGCCCAGGCCGC
The DNA here is from genome assembly GCF_030452865.1 of Pseudorhodobacter sp. Lineage (GTDB taxonomy): Bacteria > Pseudomonadota > Alphaproteobacteria > Rhodobacterales > Rhodobacteraceae > Pseudorhodobacter. The sequence continues at coordinate 1,638 of NZ_JAKDLJ010000059.1, read as the reverse complement.
CTCCACCTCATCTCCGCGCATGAACAGGGTCTGGTTGCCCCGGATCACATCCATGATCAACCGCTCATAGGCGTCGGGAATATCGGCCCCCTCCTCCCCCAAGGCTTCGGCAAAGGACATATCCAGCGGCACTTGGGCCAAACGCATGCCGCCCGGACCCGGTTCCTTGATCATCACCATCAGGTCCATGCCCTCATTCGGCTGCAAGCGTATCACCAACACGTTTTCGCGCCAACCTTCGGCATCGTCAAAGATCGAGTGTGGCGGCTCGCGGAAAGTGATCGCGATCTCGGATTCCCGCGCGCGCAACCGTTTGCCGGTGCGCAAATAGAACGGTGTGCCTTTCCAGCGCCAGTTGGAAATATTGACCTTCATCGCGATATAGCTTTCGGTCTTGCTGGCGGGGTTCTCGGCATCCTGCAAATAGCTGTTTTGCCCGTTTCCGGCCAGATATTGTCCGCGCACGATGTCGTCCGGTTCCACCGGGTCAAGTGCGCGGATGACCTTCAGCTTTTCATCGCGCACCGCATCCGGGTCAAAGTGATAGGGCGGTTCCATCGCGATCAGGCACAAAAGCTGCATCATGTGGTTTTGCACCATGTCCCGCATCGCGCCCGCACGGTCGTAATAGGCACCCCGCCCTTCCACCGAAACCGTCTCGGCCACCGTGATTTGCACATGATCGACGTATTCGGATTTCCACAGCGGCTCGAACAGGATATTCGCAAAGCGTACAGCCATCAGGTTCTGCACGGTTTCCTTGCCCAGATAATGGTCGATCCGGTAAATCTGAGCCTCGTCGAAGTGCTGCGCCAGAACCTTGTTCAGCGCGCGGGCCGATTCCAGATCGCGACCGAAGGGTTTTTCAACCACGATGCGACTGTCGGGGTCAGTGATTTTGTATTGATGCAACCGCTCGGCAATATCGCCAAACAGCGAGGGTGCGACCGAAAGATAGAACGCCCGCACGACGCCCTCGCGCATCCGCTTTTTCAGCGCATCCCAGCCGCCTTCACCTTTGGCGTCAATCGCGACATAGCCAAGGCGCGCGACGAAAGCGTCAATCGCCTCCGGCTCCTGCTTGTCCTTTGCGACAAATTCGGCAATCGCTTCACGCGAAAGCTGCTGAAAGCCTGCATCATCCATTTCTGACCGCGCTGCGCCGATGATCGTGCTTTCCGGCGGAATTTGTCCGGCGAGAAAGCGACGGTACAGCCCAGGTATGATCTTGCGCTGCGCCAGATCACCGGTGCCGCCGAACACCACCAGATCAAACGGATCAACCGGAATGACGCGAGAAACCATGGCATACCTCTTTCGATGCTTGTTAGCGCTAACGAGAGGCTTCTAACCCGCGCAGTTGTCGCTGTATAGCACCGAGGTTGTAAGGATTGAACCAAATTTCAAGACCGGGTGCAAACGGGAAGCAGAATTTCACAACCGGAATCATAAACTGTTGATTTCGCGCTTCCTGAGAGCCTCCACACCGCGTTACGTCGCAAGATGCAGGAGCGGAGTCATCCGGGCGACCCTGTTGCACAAATCATGTGAGGGATTCATCTTGTGAATCCAGGGTGATAGCTGGAGGACATGAGCAGACCCGCCCCCGCCGACAAGACCAGGAACTGGCTGGTCTTC
>NZ_JAKDLJ010000419.1 GCF_030452865.1 Pseudorhodobacter sp. | reverse complement strand
CGATATGGTCGCGTGAAATGAAGCTATAGGTCTCCGGTGAAACCGGGGCGATTCAGTCTGCATAGGTGCGCCCCTGCATGGACCAACCGATCACACGCCGAGAAAACAGATCGATCACGACCGCCAAATACAAGAACCCCTCATGCGTGCGAATATAGGTGATGTCTGTCACCCAGAACTGGTCCGGTGCATCCATTGCCCGGCAGTTGATTGCTTGCAATCAACGAGAGGAGACATCGAACTCCCGGTTCAAGGTATTGTCGGCCACAACGGCAGGGCTGCCCCCATAAGAACCCGGCTTCTTTTTGTAACCAATCTGGGCCCTTATGCTCGCCAGACGGGCCAAACGCCAAGCCCGGTTGGGGCTGATATCTTCGCCCATGTCGCACAGATCATCATGCAGCTTGCGGTATCCATACACCTCCCCGCTGTCATCCCAAGCCTGCTTCAGCAGCACGGTTTGCCGCTGATCCTCCAGTGCTCGTTGGGAAAAGGGTTCACGCAGCCATGCATGAAAGCCGCTGGGATGAACCAGCAGCATCCGGCACATGGCCCGGACCGCAAAGATCAGCCGGTTCTCAGCAATGAAGGCATACCTCACCGGGATTCCCTGGCGAAGTATGCGGTCGCCTTTTTTAAGATATCCCCATTCGCCGGGAAAACAGTCCACTGGACTGTTTTCTGATCCGGCTCAAATCCGTCACGCGCAGCAAGTCCCGCTTCAGGCGGCGGATCTCATCCGCTTGCGCATCGACCTCTTTGATCACCTTCGCCGGCCGAGAAAACTGCTTCTGCCATGTGTAAATCGACTTCGTGCTGACGCCCAGTCGCTCGGCCACCTCGCGCACCGGATAGCCCCGATCTTCGACTTGGGCCAATGCATCACGCTTGAACTCGTCTGTGAATTTGTTTGCGGACATCTCGTCCTCCTTGCTTCCAAAATTACCAAGCAAGGCGTCTGCAAATCTAGGGGCTATTCATTGATGCTATGGGCCAGAAGGCCCTCAACAACGGGATGAACCTTCGGCAGTAGATGCGCAGCGACAGCTTGTCGCCCTGCCCATGGTAGCGCCTCGCAGTCGTATAGAGGGGGTCCGCTATCACTTCGGGATGGAACGGATCTATCTGCCCGTCTCGCGCATGTAGCGCTAGTTCCACTTCTAGCTTCACATCATCCATGAAGTCCGGCCAGCGGATCACGGTATGCCTGAATACTTCCATCTGCCAACCGTCCGGCCAGTCATGCGCTAACCCGCAAATCATACCAAACTCACTCTGGCCTATGGTTTCCTCATTCGTCGTGGCAAGGAAGTATGCCGCCATGCTCTTGGCTTTTGTCCTGTCCCGTTCCGGGCCGGGGCCATCCACCCGCAGCAGCGTAACTTTGCCGCTGGGTAGGTTACATTGATAGCGGCGGATGGCGGGTACTTGATTAGTTCCTTGATGGTGCGCAATGCAAAGCCGCCAATCTCGCACCATGCCAGTAAGGATATGGGCTTTGCCCAGCCTTACCCAACATGCTCAAATGGATTGGTGATTTGTTTTGCTCGGATCAATTCACAATGTGCCAAATGCTTTTCCTGCATAACAGGCGATAATTTGACAGAAGACTTGCACGATGATTCGGCATCGGATATAAAGGTCATTGATGTTGTCCTATTTTACCCCCCGCATTGGTTGCGTCCGATGCGGGGGTTTTTCATTAGCGGATTGTCTGCCCCAATAAGTCTGCCGCGTCATATTCAATCCGGTAGATGTAGGGGACGCAATGATGCAAGCGTTCAGGGTGCAAAAGCCCTTTCTTGATAAGCCCTTGCGCGGTGTAACTGACTGCGGGGCGGCTCATCCCAGTCGCGTCCTCTAGGTTTGTCAGGGTATCAGAGGGTTGCGGGCCATGTGACGCGGCACGATTGCGTGCGCCGCCCGGGAGCTTCGGGAAAAATGGGTTCTCTCATGCCTTTACGGCCTCCGCGACAGCCGCACCAAAAGCGTGAGTGCCGGATTTACCGCCCAGGTCACCTGTGCGCAGGTCGGGCTGCATTAAAACCGTTTCCAACGCTGCATCCACTGCCTTGCCTGCGGCATGCAAGTTGCCGTCACTCCGCTTGGTCCCCAGCCAATCCAACAGCATGGCCGCCGAACCGATTAGTGACGAAGGGTTCGCCTTGTCTTGCCCTGCGATATCTGGGGCAGACCCATGCTGCGCCTGCGCCATCGCATAGTCATCCCCTGCATTCAATGATGCGGCCAGCCCGAGGCTTCCAGCAATTTCAGAGGCCAGATCAGACAGGATATCGCCGAACATATTCGTCGTGCAGATCACATCAAATTCCGCCGGGTTGCGGACCAAATGGGCGCACATCGCATCAACCAACCGCTCGTCATAGGCAATCTGCGGATGCTCTTTGGCCACGCTGCGCACGCAATCCAAGAACAACCCGTCAGATACACGCATCACGTTGGCCTTGTGAACGGCGGTAACCTTGCCCGGCCCCGTGCCAGCCATGCGCCGCGCCTCGGCCTCGGCAAAGGCGGCATGGGCGATGTTCATGCTTGCGTGGCGGGTGATCTTGCGAAACGCCAGTGCCACATCTTCCGTTGGCATCACCTCGCCCGATCCCTGAAACATATTGCGGTCGGCGTAGAATCCTTCGGTGTTTTCGCGCACCACCACCAGATCAATCGGCACCCCGGTGCGTGGCGCAATGCCGGCACGACTACGGGCTGGGCGGATATTGGCAAACAGGTCAAGCCGTTTGCGCAACTCGCCTGAAGGGTTCAGCCCACCTTCCGCACGCGGCGGGTAAGTGTTGTGCGAAACCGGGCCAAGAATTAGCCCGTCACAGCCGCGAACGGCGTCCAATGCGCTGTCAGGAAATGTGCTTCCGCAAGCTTTCAGCGCCTCAAACCCTATCGCAACTTCCAACCAGGTTAACCCAAGGCCGAAGGCTTTATCG
>NZ_JAKDLJ010000058.1 GCF_030452865.1 Pseudorhodobacter sp. | reverse complement strand
CAGCTACATATGTTCAATACGCGGATCATGGTCACGCGCGCAAAGCGTATGGTCGCCCAGAACGGCTATCACGTTACAATCGGCAATCGTGCCATGGGCGCAATGGTCCACCATGCGTTCAAGCTCCGCCTCCAGTGCGCGCAATCGCACCAGCCGCTGCCGCACTGCCAAAAGCTGCGCCTTCGCGATGCTGTCCGCCGCAGCACAAGACCGATCCGGGCGATCCGACAGGCTGAGCAGATCGCGGATTGCATCCAGCGAAAAACCCAGGTCGCGGGCATGGCGCACGAAGGCCAGTCGTTCCAGCGTTTGCCTGCCATAGAGCCGCTGATTGCCCGCGCTCCGGTCGGCTTCCGGCAATATCCCGATCTGTTCGTAATAGCGGATCGTCGGCACCTTGACACCCGCCGCCTGCCCGAGTTTTCCGATTGTCAGCATAAAAACCTCTTGAACCTCTAGCGACTGGAGAGATTACAACCCTACCCGACAGATGACAATTGCCGAAGCAACGAAAGCAGCAAGATGAATGATACGTCAGACCACCGCCTTTCCGTCGAACAAATCGACTGGAAAGTTTCCGGGATGGATTGTGGTTCCTGTGCCGCCAAGATCAAGGACAGCCTTGGCCGGATGCCGGGTGTGAGCGCGGTGGAGGTTTCGATGATGACCGAGCGTCTGCGCCTGACACTGCACACCGACCAAACACCCCGCGAATCTGTGGAGAAGGCGGTACGATCGCTTGGTTTTGGGGTGGAAACCCACCAAGCAGAATTGACCGGTCAGCCCGAAGCACATCGTCACGGCAGCCCCGGTCATGTGCATGATGACCCATCGGAGCGTGGCAAACATTGGTATCAGACCGCCAAGGGGCGGTTGGTCCTCGGCACTGGAGCGTTGCTGGTGCTCGCTTATGCCATATCACTGTTTTCCAGCGCCGGGGTCGCCAAGATCGCTTTTGTCATCGCATGCCTGATCGGGGTTGCGCCGATTGCGCGGCGGGCATGGGCGGCGATGCGCCTGCGTCAGCCGTTCACCATCGAAAGCCTGATGACCATCGCCGCCCTTGGTGCCTTGGCGATCAACGCGGCAGAGGAGGCGGCGCTGGTCGTCTTCCTGTTCGCCGTTGGTGAGGTTCTGGAAGGCGTCGCCGCCAACAAGGCCCGCGACGGTATCCGCGCACTTGCCGATCTGGTTCCTAAAACCGCCCTGTTGGAGGAGGATGGCAAGACCCGTGAAGTACCGGCGCAAAGCCTTGAAGTCGGGCAAATGATACTGGTGCGTCCCGGCGATCGCATTCCGGCAGATGGCGAGGTGGCCGAAGGCTCCAGCGGTGTTGATGAAAGTCCGGTGACCGGCGAAAGTGTACCAGTGACCAAAGCGCCGGGGGCGGAGGTTTTCGCCGGTTCCGTCAATGCCGAAGCTGTATTGCGGATCAGGGTGACCAAGCCCGCCGCCGACAACACCATCGCGCGTATCATCCAACTCGTCGAAGCCGCCGAGGAAGCCCGCGCCCCGACCGAACGCTTCATCGACCGGTTCAGCCGGTGGTACATGCCCGCTATCGTCGCGCTGGCACTTTTGGTCATCGTGGTGCCGCCGCTTGCTTTCAACGAACCATGGGAGGACTGGATCTATCGTGGGCTGGCGCTGTTGCTGATCGGGTGCCCTTGTGCCTTGGTGATTTCCGTCCCGGCGGCGATTGCCTCGGCGCTGTCGACCGGCGCTCGGCGCGGGCTTTTGCTGAAAGGCGGCGCGGTGATCGAGGCGGCGGCCAAGACCACCGATGTCGTGTTTGACAAGACCGGCACCCTGACCGAAGGTCGCCCGGTTGTGACCGATGTTCTGACACTCGGCACCCTGTCAGAGCTGGAGGTATTGGCTATTGCAGCGGCGGTAGAAGCAGGTTCCAGCCACCCGCTTGCATCTGCGATCCAGCGCAAGGCGGTTGAACTGGATGCGCCACATCTGCCCGCCAAAAACGCCCGTGTCCTTCCCGGCAACGGGGTTGCGGCATTGGTTGCGGGCGAAACCGCGTGGGTGACAAACCCCGCCTATGCTTACGCACAGGGCGCGTTGGAAGCGGCGGGACAGGAACATGCAAGTCGTCTGGAGGCTGAGGGCAAAACCGTGGCGGTGGTATTCCGCGAAAATCAGGCATTGGCACTTGTCGCGATGCGGGATGAGCCGCGCGCCGATGCCGCCGATGGCATCGCGCAGTTGCAGGCGCTTGGATTGACCGCCACGATCCTGACCGGGGACAATCCGCGCACCGCGGCAGCGATTGCGGGTAGTTTGGGCCTGTCCTGCCGGGCCGGGATGCTGCCGGAACACAAACTCGCCGCCATCCGCGACATGAGCGCGCAAGGCCATGTGATGATGATCGGAGACGGTATCAACGACGCGCCCGCGCTGAAACAGGCGGGAATCGGCGTCGCGATGGGGTCGGGAACCGATGTCGCGCTGGAAACGGCGGATGCGGCGATCCTGCGCGACCGGGTGTCTGATGTGGCGGCTCTGATCCGGCTTTCGCGCGCCGCGATGCGCAACATTCACCAGAATATCTCAATTGCGCTCGGGTTGAAGGCTGTGTTCCTCGTCACCTCCATTCTGGGCATCACCGGGCTGTGGATAGCGATCATGGCGGACACGGGCGCGACGGTTCTGGTCACGCTGAACGCTTTGCGGATGCTGGGCCATGATCCGACGAGGGGATGAGCCTTACCAGACCACCGGATGCGTCTGTCCGGTTTGCACCTGCACCAGCCCCTCCGGTGCATGATCTGATGGTGCGACAAGGTTCCAGCGCCATGGCGAACAGGTCAGCGTGGCAAAGGCAAGCCGCTCGGGGAACCCTTCGGTCCAACGCGGGTGGAAACTGGGTTCATACATCCAGTCGACCTGTGCGCCTGCCGCATAAAGAGCTTGCATGTCAGCATGAAGCGCTTGAGCCGGGCGGGCGGTCATAAGTCCCGCGATCTCATAGGCTACTCGGGCGACGACCTTGCCTCGATGCACCAAAACCCAACCGCCTTGCATATCGGCACAGGCGTTAACTGCCGTAGCCATCGCGGCATCGGAAGACCCCACACACCATATATTGTGTTTGTCATGCGCCATTGAGCAGCAAAGTGCGGTATCATCGTCGCGCGGGCCACAGCCGAGCCAGAACATCTTTGAAACAGAGGCTTTGCCGCTATAGCGGTCGATGATGCTGAATTTGGTGATATTGCGGGCTGGGTCGCGCTGAACCTGTCCGCCATCGACCGGCAGTTCATAGGTCAGAAAGTCATCGGTCCAGTGAAAGGGGCGCAGCACGGCGGCTTGCATCGTCTCGCGGTTCGCGGCAGCGGGAATGACAAAATCGGCCTCGGTCAACTTGCGACCAATATTCACCGTTTCCCGCGCCCAATCCGGCCAGTCAATCTGCGGAATGGGCAGAAGGTACTCCGTCCCCCGGCTGGCCTGTTTGCCATCGGTCCAAACCTCGGCGATATCCAAGGTCACAACATCCGACAGCAACACGATATCGGCAAATCGGCCGGGGGCAATCGCGCCAACCCACGGCGTCAGCCGCATGTGGCGGGCGGGGTTGATGGTGACAAGCTGGATCGCCACTTCCGGCGCAAGCCCCGCATCAATCGCCATCCGCACGTTGCGATCCGTGGCCCCGCTTTGCAGCACCTCCGAGGCGGGGCGGTCATCGGTGGCAAGCGCGACTTGCGACCAATCAGTCAGGCCTCGTTCCAAGAGCCCCGCAATGATTTCCGGCCCGGTGTGGATACGTATTTCCAGGAAAAGGCCTGCTTGCAGCTTGGCGAAAGCCTCCTCCGCCGTCCACGCCTCATGGTCGGACGCTATACCAGAGGCGGCAAAAGCGTTTATGCCGGGTAAGTCGCGGATACCGGCAGCATGACCTTCGACCACGGCGCGCGCATCCCATGTTGCAGCAATCATCGACCAGAGCCGATCATGTGCGGGATTGTCGCGGTCACGGACGGCGGGCCAATCCATTACCTCATCCAAGCCTGCGCACATCAGACTTTCGCTCAAGAAGCGGGTTTGATCGGTGCCGTCCAGATGCGCGCCATGTTCCCAAGCGGTGGGTGGCACGGCAGAACCGGGAAGCGGAAAGATTTTCAGCGGCGATCCGACGTTTCGGGCGGCAAGCCAGAAATCCAGCGTGCGATCAGGCACCACATTGGAAAACTCATGGCTCGCCTCGCAGGTCCATGTGTTGCCATGGGGGATGACCAGCGCCGCCTCATATTCCGGGGTGATATGGCTGCTTTCGATGTGCTTGTGAACCTCTCCGAAACCCGGCACAGCCGACAGGTGCGGGCGGTCCTCAATGTGATCGGCCTTGCCGGGAAAGCTGCCACGGGCGCCGACATAGGCGATGCGGCCCCGCGCAATCGCAATCTCCACATCGTCACGCCACAGGGCAGTCGTGGTATCAAGCAGCCGCCCGACACGCAGTAAAAGGTCGGCAGGCGCGCGGCCCAACGCGACATCAATCAAATCGCGGCGAACGTCGGTTTCGGCTTTGGAGGAGGTCATGGCGCGGCCCATCCGTTCGGGGTTTGATGCAGGATCGGGGTGGCAAACGCCCCTTCAACCGGAACCGGGTCGGTGTGGGCTTGCCAAGCCGTGCCTTGCAACATCGCGGCCCCCAGAACGCAAGGCACGGTGTTTTCCAAGGCCAGCAAACGCAGAACGGCGGCAATGGAACTTCCGGTGGACAACACATCATCAACCACCGCAACCCGCCCGGTCAGCAAGGGGCGCATACGCGGGTCAAGATACAGGCGCTTGCCGGAAGTGGGCGAAGTGATGGAGGCCATATCGACCGACAGCGCATCATCATACCAGAATTTCCGCGAATTGCCCAAAGGGAGCATGCGAGAGTGACCCAATCGGCGCGCCACAGCCTCGGCCAAGGGCAGACCGAGGCTGGGAACGGCGACGATAATATCGGGGCGGTAGGGCGCAAGGTGGGCGGCGAGATGATCGGCAAGTGCATCAAGAACCGCGAAACTGGCTTGGTTCAGGATCAGGCTGGCAACGCCGCGCCCATCAGAGAGTTGGCGGATCGGCAGAAGGATGGTGCGGCCCCCAAATTCCACGGCGTAGCTGGCCTGATCGGGTTGCACGCCCGGTTGCAGATCATCACGCAGGGCTTGCCAGACGCTCAGGGTCATGCGCAAAGCCCGCGCAGCAACTCAGCACGCAAGGCGGGGGCGTCAAGACCCATGGCGACTTTGATGCGATGCGGGCCGGGGACAAGTGCGCCGGTATTCAGCTCCACCGCCAAATCCCGCGTCACGATGCGGAAATGCTGCGGGTTTTGCGCGAGAAGCGGCACACATGGGTCATGCAGCGGGCGACTTTCAGCGCCGTTGGTGGCGGCGAAATAGGCATCTATCAATGCGGCACTGGCGATGGCCGGGGTGTGGCCGCTGGCCCGAAGCTCCGCGATGTAGATCTTGTCAGCGCGAAATTGACGGGTGGCGTCCAAAGGGATCAGGGTGAAGTCAAGCCCGGCCGCCAGCACTTCGGCTGCTGCATGGGGGTCGTGGGCGATATTGAATTCGGATTTGGGGCCGACATTACCCGGTTCATCCACAGCGCCGCCCATCGCTATGACGCGACGGATGCGGGCGGCGGCTTTGGGGGCGCGTTGCAATAGCAGGGCGAGGTTGGTCAAGGGGCCGAGGCAATGCAGATCAATAGTGCGGGGCGGGTGCGCCTCCAGCAGCGCCTCCATCGCTGCTACCGCGTCGGTGCTGCGAGGGGCTTGGGTCGGCTCGGGAAAATCGACGCCACCAAGGCCATCATTGCCGTGGATGCCGGTTTCGGGTCGCGCCTTCACCCCCAAAGGGGCCGCTGCACCGGAATGAACGGGGGTATCACTGCCCGCCAGCGCGCAAATGCGGCCTGCGTTGCGGGTGGTGACAGACAGGCCGATATTGCCTGCGACGGTGGTGATTGCGGCGACATCCATGGCCGGGTGACGCAAGGCGTAGAGGATGGCAATGGCGTCGTCGATGCCGGGGTCGGTGTCGATGATGATGGTCATGGGTTTGGCCTTTGGCTTTCTGCGGTGCGGTCGATTTCCACAATCCGGGCTTTGAAACGGTGGGCGATTTGCAGGGCATCCGTCACCGCCTTCGCAGAGTCGAGCGTGGCAAGCTGGCGGTCCTGCATCAGCCATTTTCCGGCGACCATGCTGGCGCGAACGTCACTGGGTATGGTGGCATAGGTGAGCATCGAATAGATGTCATAAATCGGATGCAGGCGCGGATCATCCAAAGAAATGCGGATCAGGTCGGCCTGTTTGCCGGGTTCAAGTGAGCCCACGCGATGCGACAGGCCGAGGGTCGCGGCACCTTCGATTGTCGCCATGCGGATCACCTCCACACAGGGCAGGATACCGCGAGACCGCCCGGCGATTTTCTGGAACATCGTCGCAGGGGCGAGTTGCGAAAACAGGTCCAGCGTGTTGCCCGACATCGGGCCGTCGGTCGCGATCCCAACCTTGACCCCCCTGCCCCGCAGCGCGGTGATCGGCGCAATCCCGCGCCCTGCCTTGCCGTTGGAACGGGGGTTATAGGCGACATGCGCGCCGCCTTGCGCCATCAGGTCCATATCGGCATCAGTCGGATACATCATATGCGCGGCGACCAGTGCGGGCGTCAGCAGGCCCGCACGATGGGCAACTTCGACTGTTGTGCAACCTTGCGTATCCTGCGCCCATTTCAGTTCCGGCTCGGTTTCCGCCAAGTGCATTTGCACGGGCAAGCCGTGCGTTGCGGACCATTCGGCCACGCGGGTCATTGCCTCCAATCCTGTGGAATACGGTGCGTGAGGGGCGGCGGAGGCGGTTATGCGGGGATGGTCGCGATAGGTGTCGGCCAGCGCATCGAGACGCGCAAAGCCCTCATCCATCGTGGCGTGATCGGGGGCATCAAAATTGGCTAGCGTTTGGCCGACGACGCCACGCAAGCCGGATTGATCCAGCACCGCGCCGATGCGGTCTTCAAAATAATACATATCGGCAACGGTGGTGACGCCGCCGCGTATCAGTTCAACAGCAGCCAGACGCGCGCCGATTTCGACGACTTCCGCCGTGACGAGTGCGCGCTCCAAGGGCAGGATATAGCGGAACAGGCGATCATCAACATCTTCGCCAAGGCCGCGAAACAGCGTCATCGGCATGTGACAATGCGGGTTGACCATGCCGGGCATGATCAGATCGCCGCCCATGTCTTGAGTTGCGCCGGGTGGCGGATCGCCTGTGCCAAGCGCCACAATCCGGTCGCCTTCCACCTGCACCCAGCCCCGTTCGATTTCGGTCAAGTCCGGGTCCATCGTCAGGATGCGGGCATTGACGAGAATGGGCATCAGGCTTCTTTCGGCAGCAGACAGCACTGTTCGGGTTGCGGCACCAGAACGGCATTCGCGCCGCTCTCGAACGGGTGCGCCAGCGGCCCGTTTGCGACAAGCTGCCCTGCGGGAGTGTCGCAATGGTATTGATAGGCGCGGCCGATATAGGTGCGCAGGCCAAGGGTGCAGGCGATGCCTTGGCCCGTGGCTGCAACCTGCAACCCATCGGCGCGGGTGGCGAACAGGAACTCTTGCGCCGGAACCGTGAACTGGCTTTTGGGCAGATCAATCGTGCCGCCGCCTTTGATCTCGGCGCGCACGGCATCGCCCGCTTCGGCCACGGCGCGCATTTCAATCATGTTCTCAAAACCGACAAAATTCGCGACAAAGGCGTTGGCGGGGTTGGAATAGAGCACCTCTGGTCGGTCAAGCTGCATGATGCGACCTGCGTTCATGATCGCCACGCGGTCAGAGATGGAAAACGCCTCCTCCTGATCATGGGTCACATAGAGCGCTGTGGTGCCATTGGCCTGCTGAAGGCGGCGGATTTCCACCCGCATGTCAACGCGCAGCTTGGCATCAAGGTTGGACAGCGGCTCATCAAACATCAAAAGCGGTGGGTCGATGACCAAAGCACGGGCCAAGGCGACACGCTGGCGTTGGCCCCCTGACAGATTGGCGGGATGCCGGTCGGCCAATTCACCAAGTCCGACACGCTCAATCATCGCATTGACGCGGGTTGCCCGCTCCGCCGCCGCAACGCCGCGTTGTTTCAGGCCAAAGCCGACATTTTCCCGCACGGTGAGGTGGGGGAAAAGGGCGTAGGTTTGGAACACCAACCCGATATTGCGGGCATGAGCGGGCAGGCGCGTCAGATCGCGATCTCCGAGTTTGATTGTCCCCGCCGTGGGTTCCAAAAACCCCGCGACCAGCCGCAAAGTGGTGGTTTTGCCGCAGCCGGAGGAACCGAGGAGCGACACCAGTTCCCCTTCCGCGATATGCAGCGACAGGTCTTCCAGCACCTTGACGGTGCCATAATGCGCGGTGATGTTTTCAAGCGAAAGGGATACTGTCATTTTGTCAGGAAGGTCAGTCCTAGAGTCCGTTCCACCACGGCCATGACGGCCACGGTCACGCCCATCAACAGAACCGAGACCGCCGCGATTGTGGGGTCAAAGAACTGCTCCATATGGGCCAAAAGCTGGATCGGAAGGGTGGAGACGCCCGGCCCGGTCAGAAAGATCGAGATGGAAACGTCATTGAGCGAGGTGATGAAAGCAAGGATGAAACCGGCGATGATCCCTGCGCGGATATTGGGAAGGACCACGGTGAAAAACGCACGCCAGCGCGGGCAACCGAGGGACACCGCCGCCTCCTCGATCGAGAAGTCGAAACTGTTAAGAGAGGCACCGACGACGCGGACGCAGTAAGGCAGAACCAGCAGGGCATGGCCGACCAGCAGTGTCGCCATGATCGGGGTGCCGAGGCCGGAAGCCAAGGATTTCATCAGTGAAAAACCCAGCACGATTTCCGGAATGAGGATAGGCAATACGAAGACATTGCCGAGGAACGAGGGCAGTTCCACCCGGTAGCGGGCCAGCGCATAGGCGGCTGGGATGCCGATCAGCATCGAAAGGGCTGTACCACCTACTGCCAGCATAAAAGAGGTGCCCATTGTGCGCGTGAAGGCGGAGATTTCAAAGATGTTCTGAAACCAATGCAACGTTAGCCCTTGCGGCGGAAATGTCAGAAACGGCGTGTCCGAGAGTGCTGAACCAAGGATAACCACCAAGGGGCCAAGGAGAAAAAAGAAGGTCAGAACCGTGAAGGCGATCAGCGCGGGATGGGTTTTGCGTTTCATGCCCCTACCCCGCGACCGGATTGAGTTTGCGGGCAAGCCGCGACATCAGCAGCACGGTGGCAAGTGTGACCACCACCATGACGGCGGCGATGGTGGAGGCCCCGAGCCAGTCAAACGTCACCATGGCGCGCTGATACAAGAACGTCCCCATCATCATTTGCCGCTCGCCTCCCAAAAGTTGTGGCGTGGCGTAGGAGGTGAAAGATCCGGTGAACACCAAGACCGAGCCAACGATCAGCCCCGGAACTGCCATCGGAAGCACGACTTGGCGAAACGCGGCGGCAGGGGTGGCCCCAAGCGATGCAGCGGCGTCCGTCAGATCTTGTGGGATGCCTTCCAACACGCCGACAAGGGTGAGGATCATCAGTGGCACAAAGAGGTAAACCATCGCGACGATGACCGACCCTTGCGTGTAGAGCATCGAAAGTGGTTCGGTGATGGCCCCGATCCACAACAGGAAGCTGTTGAGGATGCCATTCTTGCCCAAGATCACCAGCCAGGCAAACGCGCGCACCACGACCCCGGTGAGCAGCGGAAACACGGCAGCGATGATCAGCAGGCTTTTCAGACGGGATGGCGCGCGGGCGACCACCCAGGCCACGACAAAACCGATTCCAACCGACAAGATCGTCGTCGTCAGCGCCACCTCCATCGTGCGCCACAGCACGGTCATCCGAAAGCCGGAGTTGAAGAACGCCGCATAGCTGGCCAGCGGGCCTTTGGGGTCCGCGAACGTCATCGCAAGCGTGGACAGCACCGGCAAGCCGAGAAAGACGAACACCAAAAGCGTGGCGGGGGCAGCCAAAAGCCATGCCTGCATGCGGTGGGACATTTGGTATCCTTGCGGTGGTCTCACCGGGGCGGACAGGTCGCCCCGGCGATTTTCAACTGAGGTCAGCCGCCGAACAGCTCATTCCAGCGGTCGATCCATTCGGATTTGGCGGCGTTCATCTTGACGTAATCGACCCGGCTCAGCTTCGCGATAGCGTCGGCGCCATAAGTCCATTGTGCCGCCTGTTCCGGTGTCAGGTCCACTTGCGTATTCACCGGGGCATCGACGCCTTGTTCCGCCTCCACCTGCTGCACCTCTTTCGAGAGGATGAAATCAATGAACTTATAGGCAAGATCGACATGCTCCGCCGCCGCAGGGATGTTCACGGTGTTCAGCGTGGCGATGTCATTGTCTGAAAGCGTCGCCCAGGTCATGGTCGGAACCGCCGCTTTCAACGAGGTGAACGAGAAATCCTGCGCGATGGCAACCGTCGCCTCACCCGTGGAGATCAGGTTCACCATTTCCGATCCGGTGTTGTAGTTCTTGACGGAATTCGGGGCCAGTTCAGCCATGGCTTTGAAGGCGCCATCCGGGTCGGTATAGGCATCGACGCCCGCATGCTTGCCCGCTTCAATAACCACCATCGGTCCTGCGGTGGTCGTGATCCCCGGCAAAGTTACCGATTTTGCCAGATCAGCGCGCCACAAATCGCCCCATGATGTGATCGGCTGCACCTTGGCGCTGTCATAGACGATGCCGACGCGGCCCACGGTATAGGCAGGGCCGTAACCTCCCTGCGGGTCCTGGGCGATGTCATAAAGGTTGGCAATGTTGGGCACACGAGAGCGGTCGATTTTCTGGAATGTCCCCGCCTCGACCCCCAGTTGCGAAAAACTATCGGAAAGGTAGATCACATCGACGCCCTTGCCGCCGCGCGCTTGCAACTTGCCCAGCCGGTCGGCGTTGTTGCCGGTTTCAAACACCACTTCACAGCCGCAGATTTTCTGGAACGGCTCGACGATATTGGCTTGCAGTTTTTCGCCGTTATAGCCCCACCAGGAGATGGTGAAGGTTTCGGCGTTGGCCATGCTTCCGGCAAAGGCAATCAGGAGCGTGGTCGAGAAAAGAGCAGATTTCATCGGGATATCCTTTTCAGCTTCTGATCATATTTTGGCGCAACGTTCCGATGTGGCCTTATCGGCTCTCTTTCGAAACTGTCGGGAGAATACTAGCCGCCGCATCGCATAACACAAGCAGTCACTGCATAAAACGACGGGGGCGGCCAATCAGCGCCCCGCCAGCATCGGTTCGGTCATCAGTCCAGCGTAATCGCGCGCATCCGTCAAATAGGCGTCATAGCTTTCGCGCACACGCGCCACGTCGGGGTTGGCGGCGGTCAATTCGTCCTGCACTTCCACCCATGCGGCACGTTGGGCATCCACCACGTCCTTGGGGAATGGCAGGAATTCGACACCATCCGCTTGCAGGGACTTCATCGCACGCGCGTTGAAATAGTCAAACTGCGCGTGGCTTTCGATGGCGGCGGCGTGCGCGGCATTCTTGCAAATTGCTTGCAGATCGGCGGGCAAGGTTTCGAACGCCTCTTTGTTGAACACGATGGCAAGCGCCGCCCCCGGTTCGGTAAAGGCAGGAACATAGCAGTTCTTGGTGATCTTTTGCAGCCCGAAGGCCTGGTCGAGCATCGGCCCCACCCATTCGGCGGCATCAATCGCGCCCGATTGCATCGCCTGAAAAATCTCTGGCGGCGGCATCAACACCGCATTGGTGCCGAGCTTGCGGAAAATCTCCGCCCCCAGACCTGCGATCCGCATGTTCAACCCTTTCAGGCTGTCGACGTTTTCGATCTTGTTCTTGAACCAGCCACCCGATTGCGTGTTGGAGTTGCCGGAATAGAACGGCACGAGCCCGCGTTGCGCATAGATGTCATTCCACAGATCATAGCCACCGCCAAATTCAAGCCATGCGAAATGCTCGTTCGAGGTCATACCGAACGGCACGGCGGTAAACCAGTGCAGGGCCGCGTTCTTGCCCGCCGCGTAATAGGTCGGACCGTGGCCCGCTTCGGCATTGCCTTGCTGCACCGCGTCTTCCACGGCAAAAGGCGGCACCAACTCCCCCGCGCCATAGACGGTGAAGGTCAACCGACCATCCGACATCACCGCAACCTTATCGGCGAAATTGGTGACATTGGTGCCAACGCCGGGCGCATTCTTCGGGAATGCCGTTGGCAATTTCCACGCGATCTTGCCTTGCGCGACTGCGGGCGCGGCCAGTGCTGCCCCGGCGATGCCAACCCCTGCGGTCAGAAAACCTCTGCGTTCCATGATGCGTCATCCCCTTTATCTGAACATCAAATCCGGCAACCAGGTTGCCAGTTCCGGTACTGCGATCAGAATACCAACTGCGGCAATCTGCAAGACCACGAATGGGATGATACCGAAATAGATGTCGCGTGTCGTGATCTGTGGTGGCGCGACCGATCGGAAATAGAACAGCGCAAAGCCGAAGGGAGGCGTCAGAAACGAGGTTTGCAGATTCATCGCCAACAGCACGCCGAACCAGACCGGGGAAATATCGCTCGCAAGGATCGGCGGCGCGAGCAGGGGCACAACGATATAGATGATCTCCACCGCTTCCAGCATGAAGCCAAGCAGGAACACCGTCAGCAGCACCAGCGCCAGCGCCCCCATGGTGCCACCCGGAAGACCGTCGAGCAGGTGTTCTACAAAGATGTCGCCGCCAAAGCCCCGGAACACGAGCGACAGCATCGAGGCGGCGATGACGATGCCAAAGACCATGCCGGAGATGCGGATGGTTTCGATCAGTGCTGGCCCGAGGATGCCGGAGCGGGTCAGACGCCAGCCAGCGGCAATAACACCGATCGCAATCATTGCGGCGGCAACCAATGCCACCTCCCCCGCGAGCGTCAGCGCACCGCCGCGCCCGACATCAAGGATGCGCAAGGCAACAAAGCCGAGTGCTGCGATTGCGGCCCCGCCAATCGCCCAACGTGTCAAACGCCCTTTTCCGGTTGTGAACCCCGCCAGCAACAATGCCCCCGCTGCCCCCAGTCCCGCCGCCTCCGTTGTGGTCGCCACTCCG
>NZ_JAKDLJ010000418.1 GCF_030452865.1 Pseudorhodobacter sp. | reverse complement strand
GACAACCCTTACCGTGCGCATCAACGGCAACGGCATGTTCGCCTCCGGCTCTGACCGTCTGGCGAAAGATGTGGAGGATACCATTACCCGCGTGACCAAGGCGATGAACGACCAGAAAGGCAAGATCATTGTCGCGGGACATTCCGACAATGTGCCGATCAAATCATCACGCTTTCCGTCGAACATGCATCTGTCATTGGCGCGGGCGGAATCTGTGAAGAAATTCATGGAAGGGATATTGACCGACCCAAGCCGTATCACTGCCGAAGGCCGGTCTGACAAGGAACCCATCGAATCCAATGATACCAAAGAGGGTCGCGCGGCGAACCGGCGGATCGAGATTCTGCTGCTGAGGGAAGAAACGTGATATTCAATCGCCTCATCCGGCCGCTTTTCCGGTCCATCTACACCGCAATCCTGTTGATGGTCGCAATCATTTGCGTTGCGATCTGGTATTTTGGCCCGCTGCTGCCCTGGGGAGAGATTTACCCGCTGGAAACGGTCTCTGCGCGTTTCGTGACAATGGGTGTCCTTCTGGGTCTGGCACTGTTGCTGCTGTTGATCATATTCCTCGTCCGCCGTCGCCGAAACAAGAAGATGACGGATGATATCGTCTCGTCAGTCGATGCTGGTGCCGCCGAGGAGGATGATGTCCTCAAAGGCGAGTTGGAGGAAATGCGCGGCAAGCTGAAAACGGCTTTGATCACGTTGCGCAAGTCGAAACTGGGCCGAAAGTCGCTCTATGAATTGCCGTGGTATGTGATGATCGGCCCGCCGGGTGCTGGTAAAACCACCGCAATCGTCAATTCCGGCTTGAAGTTTCCCTTGGCGGAGGAGATGGGCACAGGCTCTATCGGAGGGGTTGGCGGGACGCGCAACTGTGACTGGTGGTTCACTGATTCCGCCGTTCTGATTGATACTGCAGGCCGCTACACCACACAGGAAAGCGATTCGGAGGGCGATAACGCGGGCTGGCTCGGGTTCCTGAACCTGCTGAAAAAGCACCGCAAGCGGCAGCCGATCAACGGGGCGCTGATCGCGATTTCGCTGTCTGACCTGTCGATGCAGGATGAAGTGACGCAAGCCTCGCACGCCAAGGCTATCCGCCGCCGATTGCACGAGCTGCGCGAAAAGCTGGGGGTGCGTTTCCCGGTTTATGTGCTTTTCACCAAAGGCGATCTGATCGCGGGCTTTGCAGAGTTTTTCGACAATCTCGGCAAGGATGCGCGCGAACAAGTTTGGGGATTTACCTTCCCGATCGACAAGAACGCGAAAAAGGCGGCCTCTGCCATTGAGATGTTCGATGATGAATTTTCCGGCCTTCTGACGCAATTGAACACGCAATCGCTGGAACGGATGCAGGCCGAAACTGACCATCAGCGCCGCAGCCTGATTGCGGGTTTTCCGGGCCAGGTCGCCAGTGTTCGGCAGGTGGCGCGCGATTTTCTGAGCGAGGTGTTTCTGGAAAACAAGTTTGAGCATCGGCATATGCTGCGCGGTGTCTACTTCACCTCCGGCACGCAGGAAGGCACGCCGATTGACCGGTTGATGATGGGCATGGCGCGCACTTTCGGTATCGGTCGGCAGGCGATTGGCTCGGGCAAGGGCACCGGGCGTTCCTATTTCCTGACGCGACTGTTTGAAAGCGTGGTGTTCAGGGAGGCGGGGTTGGTTTCCGCCGATGACCGGGTGGAGCGTCGCTATCGCTGGATCCGGCGCGGCGCGATTGCCGCGACGATTCTGGTGGCTGCTGGCGCGGGTGCGCTCTGGACGCGCAGCTATCTGGCCAATCAGGCGATGATCGCCGATGCGACCGAACGGCTGAACGCGTTTCAGGCTGCTGCGGCGGAGATCCCGTCGAACCCGATTGCGGATAGTGATCTGCCCTCTGTCGTGCCAGCGCTGAACATCCTTTACGACATGCCGATCAATGATGCCCGCGGCCCGGATGCCGTGATTGCACCGCCGGAGGCGGGCTATGGCCTCTATCAGGGCAAAGTGCTGAGCGATCAGACCGCACAATCCTACCGCTCGGCGTTGAACCAGCACCTGTTGCCCCGGCTGTTGCTGCGGCTCGAGGATCAGATCCAGGGCAACATGAACAACGCCGATGTGCTTTATGAGGCGCTGAAAGTTTATCTGATGTTGGGCCAGCAAGGGCCGATGAATACGGAATTCGTCACCGAATGGATGAACGCGGATTGGGATCTTTCCTTCGCGGGGCCAGCACGGGCCCAGTTGCGGGACGATTTGAACAAGCATCTGGCGGTGTTGCTGTCGCAGCCCATGCAGAAGATATCCCTCAACGGGCCTTTGGTCGAACAGGCCCAAACCCTGCTGGCGGCGATGCCGATGGCGCAACGCACCTATAACGGTATTCTCAACAGTCCCAAGGCGCTGGCGCTGCCGCCGTGGCGCATCATTGATGTTGGCGGTCCGGCTGTTTCGCGCGCTTTTGTGCGGTCCTCCGGCAAGCCGCTGACCGAAGGGGTGGAGGGTATCTTCACCTATCGCGGCTTCAACACCGTGTTTCTGGAGGAGGCGCTGACAGTTGCGCGCCGCGTGCAATCCGAGAGCTGGGTGCTTGGCCCGAACTCCGCTTCCGAACAGTCGGAAGCCGCGATTGTCAATCTCGCGCGCGATGTTCTTGCGCTTTATTACAACGACTACGCCTCGCGCTATGAGGGTATTTTGTCGGATGTTGACATCATCCCGATGGAATCGCTGCGCCATGCTGTGGAAGTGACGAATATCCTCGCGGGGCCAACTTCCCCCATCGTCAACCTTCTCAACGCGATTTCGGATGAGACGAAACTGACGGAGGATCGCTCTGCGCTCGCGACTGCCGGGGTCGCAGAAGGCGCCTCTGCCGTCGGCAAAATGGAACTCGGCTCACTGTTGTCAGTGCAGGCGCAGGTGTTTCTTCAGGCGGTCACGACAGCAGACACCGCAAGCGGCGAAAAGCCAAAGCCGCCGGGCGCCTATGTCGAGGACCGCTTTGCATGGCTG
>NZ_JAKDLJ010000417.1 GCF_030452865.1 Pseudorhodobacter sp. | reverse complement strand
ATATCGCTGACACGGTGGAGCGGAATGCTGTGCCCGTTGACCCGCAGCGCGCCGTCCTCAAGCGCAACCTCACCGCGCCAAGGACCAAAAACGCTATCGAATTCAAAAAGATAGGCACACATTTGTGCTGCCGCGATATCGTTGATGCCGATGATCTCCGTTCCCGGCCAATGCGCCGGGGTCTGAAAATAGGCACGCAGGACAGATCGGCCGATCCGCCCAAAGCCATTGATGAAAACCCGCATGGCGCTGCCCCCGCTTCTCGTGTTTTGCGATCATGTGCGGCGCCTTCGTCAGGATCAATGGGCTTTGGCTGAAAAACTTGTATCAATCACAATGGCGCTGCTGTGATCCGCAGCACATCCAACACGATCAACCGTTCCGTGATCGCGACGCCAGCCAAATCACTTCGGCACCCGGCGAAGCGTTTGCCCATGACTGTCGACGCGCGCCGCCAACCGATCCGCCAGCAGGTCCAGCGCCGCATCGCCGAGGCTCTCGGTTTCGAACGCCTCCACCCCCTGCTCCAGTCGCGCCCGGTGCCGGTTGTACCGCGGGTCGTAATGCGCGGTCATCAACCCTTCGGCCAAACGCTCAAATGCGCCGGATTGCGCCATAGCCTGCCAAGCGTCGATCTGCTCCGCTGCATGGGCCGGGCGCAAACGATTGATGACATGCGCCAGCCTTGCGCGGTCTTCCACCAGATCGGCGTAGGCGCTGACGAGATAGCGCGCGCGCGTGGCAACCGGGGCCACCACCTCCAGCCGAGGCGCCGCGGCCATCGCCTTCCAAAGCCCCGGCGGCACCCGACATTCGCCTACTTTGGAGCTTTCGGCCTCCACCACCACAGGCCGTTCAGGGTCCAGCCGCCCGATCGCAAGAGCAAGCGCGGATTCGAACGCCTTCTGACTCGGTTGGCCGCCTTCCATCGCGCCGAACAGCGATCCGCGATGATGTGCCAGCCCCTCAAGATCCAGCGCCTGCGCGCCGCGCGCACAAAGCCGCGCCAGAAGGTCGGTTTTAGCCGATCCGGTATTGCCATCCAAAAGCAGAACCGGGCAGGGAAACGCCGCCTCATAGAGCGCCGCCACCACCAAAGCGCGATAGGTTTTGTACCCACCGGCAAGCAGGTCCACCCGCCAGCCGACCTGCGCCAAAATCGTCGCGAATGAGCCTGATCGCTGACCGCCCCGCCAACAGTAGACCAGCGGGCGCCAGCCGCCCCCCTTCTCCGCCAGCGGTCCGAGCAAATGCCGCGCCGCATTGGACGCAACCAGTGCCGCGCCGATCTTGCGCGCCATAAACGGGCTTTGTTGCTTGTAGATCGTGCCGATCCTTGCGCGCTCCTCGTCGCTCAACACCGGAAGGTTGATCGCACCGGGAATGTGGTCCTCGGCATATTCGGCAGGGCTGCGCACGTCGATGATATCATCGAAATCAAGGTCGGCGATCTGCGCGATGGAGGTCAGGTTCAATGCCATGCCCCTTCCATAGCGCAGCGACCGCGTGGCGGAAAGCCGCCATGGCAAAACCACAGACTGCGAGCAGCGATTGCGGCACGACCCGCCGGCGGCTAACCTTGAGCGATGAAACGCTATGCCCTCTGCTTGCTTGCGCTGTTCGTCCTGCCCGCTCAGGCTGACCCGGCACTGATCACCGCCGCGCGCGGGCAGGTCGGCGTGACAGTGATCTATGACCCCAGCTATCAAAGCCTGCGCTTTCCCGGAGGCGATGTCGCGCCGGAACGTGGCGTGTGTACCGATGTGGTGATCCGCGCGCTGCGCGAGGCTTGGGGTATTGATCTGCAACTTGCCACCAACCGCGACATGAAAGCCGCGTTCAGCGCCTATCCAAAGACATGGGGCATGAAAACCACCGACCGCAACATCGACCACCGCCGCGTGCCGAACCTGCAAACCCTGCTGCGCCGGGTCGGTGCGGCCTTGCCGGACTCCACCGACGCTTCGGCATATCGGCCGGGTGACATCGTGACATGGATGTTGCCGGGAAACCTGCCCCATATCGGCATCCTGTCTGACAAAATGGCGGGCGACCACCCACTGGTCCTGCACAATATCGGTGCAGGCGCGCGGGAGGAAGACCGGTTGTTCGACTTCCCGATCACTGGTCACTACCGTCTGAATGACGCGGCGCGCGCCCGGCTGCAAACCTTGGGACGCCCCTGATTTCATCTTGGTAAAAATACCTGCCTTCGCTTGCCACAAGACCGGATCCA
This sequence comes from Pseudorhodobacter sp., assembly GCF_030452865.1. Taxonomy (GTDB): domain Bacteria; phylum Pseudomonadota; class Alphaproteobacteria; order Rhodobacterales; family Rhodobacteraceae; genus Pseudorhodobacter. Next base: position 773 of record NZ_JAKDLJ010000417.1, on the reverse strand, counting down.
AACCCCCGTCAGAATCCCTTTTCACATCGCGCCAGCAACGCCGAAAGCATCGCCTCACAGCGCTGCAACTGCGCCAGTTCGACAAACTCGTCGGGCATATGCCCCTGCGCCATCGAACCCGGTCCGCACACCACCACCGGCACCCCAAGCCGTTGCGCGAACATGCCGCCTTCGGTGCCATAGGCGACTTTCAGATGTGCATTGCCCCCGGTCAGGCTTTTGACAAAACTCACAACTGCCGCATCCGGCGCAGTTCCAAGGCCGGGGTAGTCCCAAAGCCGTTCGATCTCTATCGCCGCCTCTGGAAAATCGGCACGCAAGGGCGCGATGATCGTCTCTGCCGCGCTTTCCAACTCCGCAATCAGATCAGCCGGATCATGCCCGGCGAGCGTCCTTGTCTCCATATCAATGATGCAAGAACTGGCAACGATATTCACCTGCACCCCGCCCTGGATTTTCCCGACGTGAAGGGTGCTGTAAGGCACGTCATAATCCGGATCGAACGGGCCTTCGACCGCTAACCGAGCCTGCAACGCCCGCACCGCCCCGGCGAAATCCATCGCCAGATGGATCGCGTTCAACGCCAGCGGCGCTGCCGAGGAATGGCCGCCCCGCCCTGTGCAAATGACCCGCAGCGCGACCTTGCCTTTATGACCGATTGCAGCTTCCATACTCGTCGGCTCCCCCACGATACACAGGCGCGGCGGCACCTTCCACGCCTTCATCGCGTCAATCATCGAGCCGACCCCACGACAGCCGACTTCCTCATCATG
>NZ_JAKDLJ010000416.1 GCF_030452865.1 Pseudorhodobacter sp. | reverse complement strand
GACTGTTTGAACCAGACCGGGTTTACCGGAGAGCATAAAGCTTGGAAGGTAAGTCATGACCAAAGGAAATTCAGGGAACCGTTTTTCGACAGAAGTGCGTGCGCGTGCAGTGCGTTTGGTGCTTGAGAACGAAGCGGATTATCAAACGCGATCCGAGTGCTTCAGATCGATTTCGCAGAAGATAGGATGTAGCCCCGAAACGCTTCGGGACTGGGTCAACAAACAGGCGGTTGAGACAGGTGATCGGGACGGTCTGACGCAGTCTGAGCGCGCGCAGATGAAAGAGCTTCAGCGCGAGAATCGTGAACTGCGCCAGGCTAATGACATTCTTCGTAAGGCGTCGGCTTTTTTCGCGGCGGCGGACCTCGACCGCCTACGGAAGAGATGATCATGTTCATAGACGACCATCGTGAGCATCTTGGCGTCGAGGCGATTTGCAAGGTTTTGCCGATCGCGCCATCCACCTATTACCACCGCAAATCGATTGAGCTGGATCCTGGCAAGGCCTCGGATCGTGCAAAGCGAGACGCCTTCATAATGACCAGGATTGCGCATTATTGGGAGAAGAGCAGGAAGCGATATGGGGCCGTGAAAATCTGGCATGACTTGCTCGACGAGGGCACTGTAGTCGCCCGTTGCACGGTTGTTCGCCTTATGAAAAGCATGGGAATACAGGGGATTACACGCGGTGATGTGACAACGACAAAGAGTAACCCTACCTTGCCATGCCCTGAAGACAAGGTGAACCGAGAGTTCAAGGCACCGGCCCCAAACATCTTGTGGGTTGCTGACTTTACCTACGTCAGAACCGCCGTCGGTTTCGTGTATGTTGCGTTCATCATTGACGTCTTTGCGCGCTACATCGTGGGCTGGAAGGTGTCCTCGTCCCCCAATGCCCAAATGGTGCTCGATGCCTAGGACCAAGCGCTGGCGGCGCGCCAACCTGAACCGGAAACCCTCATTCATCATAGCGACAGCAAGTGTGTTGTTGCCAGTTTGGCGAGGGCGGTCTGACTCTCACAGCGATGGACCGTTATCGTGATTGGTGCCGCAGGGCATTTCGGCGTGGTCTGACCCACACTCCGATCGACGATCGTGTCTTTCCCCGGACCTGTCGACCGCCCGATCTGCCCTGCGGCGAGGGATTTCCTCGACTTGCCTCTGGTGACCCGAGAAGGGCCTGACATCTGTCACGTTGCTGTCTTGTCCCGGAAGCTGCTCATGGAAAGCCTGTGTCAATAATACGCAGGAGGCGCAGATGAACAAGGATCTGAATAACGAGGCTATTGTCGGAGGTGTTGATACCCACAAGGATCTGCATGTGGCAGCTGTGGTTGATGCCAAAGACCGTTTTATAGCCAGCAACACATTTGCGACGACCCGCCAGGGGTATCGCTTGATGCTCGAATGGATGCGCTCCTTTGGCGAAGTCCGGCGGGTTGGCGTCGAAGCAACAGGGACTTACGGTGCAGGTCTTCTGCGATATCTGCAAAAGGCCGGGCTCGAAGTTCTGGAGGTCACTGGGCCAGACAAGCATGATCGCCGCGCGCGTGGCAAATCAGATACACTGGATGCGCAAGCGGCCGCCCACGCAGCGTTTTCTGGCAGGCGCACGGTCACACCCAAGACAAGAGACGGAATGATTGAAGCATTACGCGTGCTCAGGGCGTGTCGAAAGACCGCCGTTCAGGGGCGAAGGATCGCTTTGCAAATGATCGGAAACACCATTGTATCTGCGCCAGACGCGTTGCGTGACAGTGTCCGCCATTTGACCCGCATGAAACAGATCCGGACCCTGGCAGCCTGGCGTCCCGATCTGACAGGATATCGCGCAATGGACACCGCCTATCGGATTGCGTTGAAATCGCTGGCGCGCAGATATCTCGAACTGCACGATGAAATCGCCGATCTTGATGTCATGATCAAAGCGATCGTTGATGACCTGGCGCCCAAACTCGTGGAGCAGAATTCGATCGGTTATCATTGCGCCGCTCAGCTGTTGATAACGGCCGGAGCAAACCCTGACCGGCTGAAATCTGAAGCCAGCTTCGCCGCTTTATGTGGGGTCAGCCCCGTCCCGGCGTCCTCGGGAAAAACCAATCGACACCGGCTGAACCGCGGCGGCGACAGAGCGGCCAACAGTGCCTTGCATATCATCGCGATTGGCTGTCTGCGATGCGAAGAGCGCACACAAAAATATGTCGCACGGCGTATCGCAGACGGCCTCTCCAAGCTCGAAGTAATTCGTTGCCTGAAGCGCTACATCGCCCGTGAGGTATTCCATCTGATTCAGGATCGCTGCAGAGAAATCAATCAGACCCAAATCGCCGCTTGACTCTTAGAAGGGCGTCAGAGGCGTTCAATATTTGTCGATCAAATACACAGAACGTCTTGAGGAAGCCAAAATCGATCCCTCAGTTGGAAGTATTGGCGACAGCTATGACAACGCGATGGCCGAGACAATAAACGGGCTCTACAAGGCAGAGGTCATCGAACACGAAGGGCCATGGAACGGCAAAAAGGATGTCGAATTTGCCACGCTTGATTGGGTCTATTGGTTCAATCACGAACGCCGTTTTGGGCCCATAGGATACATCGCTCCAGCACAGGCAGAAAGGAACTTCTATGACAGCCTGAACACTGTTACTCTCGCCGCAGAATAGGAACTAAATCGTCTCCGGTAAACCCGGTCTGGTTCAGCTTTTACCCGACACTGAGGCCGGCCCCGAAGGCTGGTCTTCGCGCGACAAGTTCTCGGCGGTTCTGGAAACAGCGGCGCTGAATGAAGCCGATCTGGCTGAATACTGCCGCAAGCGCGGGCTTTATCCGGCGCAGATCGCAGCTTGGCGCACAGCTTGTGAGCAGGCCAATGACTGGGACCGCGCCAGCTCGGCGCGTCTGGGTCAGGCGACGAAGGAAGAGAAAAAGCGGGTCAAGGATCTGGAGCGGGAACTGGCACGCAAGGAGAAGGCCTTGGCCGAAACGGCCGCGCTGCTGGTTCTGCGAAAAAAG
>NZ_JAKDLJ010000415.1 GCF_030452865.1 Pseudorhodobacter sp. | reverse complement strand
GAAACCTATCCCGGCATCCGGTTTCAGGTGGTCAATCTGGGCGGCACCTTGCCGTTCATCTTTGAACGGCTGGAAAGCATCGCACGCCATCGCAACCCGGACGCCCCGTTTCCCACCGCAAGGCTGCGGCGGTTGTGGTATGATTGCGCCTCGCTCGGGCCGCGTGCGCTGGAAACGGCGGTAACGCTGCTCGGGGCGGATCGCGTGATGCTGGGGTCCGACTATCCGATCTTCAAGGAAAATCCGGTTGCGGTCGTCGAAGCCTCGCGTCTTGACCCGGCACAAAAGCAACTGGTTCTGGGTGAAACCGCCGCTGCGTTGCTTGCCTCCCTTGGGTGTGGCCCGGCTGTGAGCGGCTGACATACCGCCCGGGAACCTTACGTCCGCAAAGCAATCAACCGTTGTTGATCCAGCGCCATATCTCCCCCCCGGAACAATTGCGCCTGCCCGCGCCCGGCGTTTTTGGAGGCATAGAGCGCCTCATCCGCGTCATGGAGCATACGCATTGCGTCGGGCGTGTCGTAATGCGTCGATACGGTTATACCGATGCTTGCCGAAATCGCGCACAGATCACCTTCGAACCGAATTGGCTCGCTCACCCTGTCGACGACCCGTCGCGCAATCACACTGAGTTGTTTTTCATCCGTCAGATCATTGAAAACAACGACGAATTCATCGCCCCCCACCCGCGCGACCGTGTCACCCTTTCGTGTCTCAACCAGCAATTTCCGCGCGACCTCTCGCAAGACATGGTCACCCGCCGCATGGCCGAGCGTATCGTTCACCGCCTTGAAGTAGTCGAGATCAATATGCATCAGGCCAAAGGGCTGCTTGTCGGCGATCAGCACCGAAAGCGTCGAATCCAGCGCACGCCGGTTGCGCAAGCCTGTCAGCGTGTCGGTCTGTGCCTGTTCCTCGGCGACATCGCGGGCACCTTGCAGCCGCAGGTTCAACTGACGCAACTCCTCGGTCACGGCGGTTTTCGCCTCCACCAGATAGAGCAGTTCCATCGCCAGATCGGTCACCGCGAAATCCGCATCGGTCAGTTGGTGGCTGGCGACCGCCTCGATCACACCAATCCCGAACGACAGGTTCAACAGCACGCCGCCCGTATCCGGCAAAGCCACAGCCTGCCCGCGCACACATTGCGTCCCGGCCCCCTGCCTCGGCCGTATCGTCAAACGCTCGGTATTGCGGCGCAGCAGGTCCGCCATCGTTGAAACACCGCCCGGTCGGCGCACCTCAAAGAAGTCAAAAAAGAGATTACCTTCAAACCCATTCGCGGCAAATGCCTTTTGCAGGGTCGGTCCCGCCGACAGGATCACACCTGACGGGGAAAGCCAAAGATGCATCGGCATCAACTGGTTCAGTCCCTCACGTCCGATCCGCATCGTTTTCATGGTTCCCTCCCCGGTTCATTCGTTACCAACCCGTGTCGTCAAATAAAACCGTCGCCCTTCGGAATGCGCCATTTCCAGCACCTGAATCAGGATCAATTCACCCTCGGGGCCATTGCCGCCATGTTCCATCAGTACAAGGGCACCATAGTCGTCGGCCATGGCACGCAGCAAGCCCATCATGACATGGCTGCTGCCGGCAAGCGGAAAACGGCATTGCAGTTTGAAAAGTTGCGGCGAAATTTCGACCAGATCGAGTTCCGGCAGATCGAGATCGGCGAGTGCCAAACGACCGCGCCCGCGCGTTTCCTCCAGCGTTTGCAAGAAATCGGTGAAGCTGACGCCGCCGAAACGCAGCAACCGGCGCAGGGCATCCAGTTCCGGGTTCGACACCAGAAACGTCCCCAAATCCTCCAGAATACTCTCTCTGGGGCGGCGCAGGACCGTGACGCAGGCTTGCACCGCCGCCTCCGTCAAGGCGATATCATAGCTGAGCATCGGCTCGAAATTATCAAAACCAAGCCGCGCCTCCCGCGTGACATGGGCCCAGATTGCCGGGCCATGCGTGTCGCGCACATAGCATTGCAATGCCCTGTTGATCAGCCCGTGCATATCAAAACGGTCCCTTCCCATCTGGCCGTGTAGACTAGCCGCGAAGATTTAACGAAAGTCTAAGAGGCCCCGATCATCCGATGCCATTCGCCGATCAGGCAAATCCGATGATTCCGACAATGAAAGGCCCATTTCTGTAATACGAAACCCTTATTCCTTTGGCGAAAAACGGTAATTACCCTCAGCAACAGTGGCCTTTTCACCTCCCTGAAACCCGGATATATGGGGGCATGACCCAGAATCCACCCAACCTCCGCCCCGACCTTGCCCCCACAGCCCGCTTCACGGAACCCCGCCGGGAGGGGCAACCGATGATCGGTATGGTCAGTCTGGGCTGCCCCAAGGCGCTGGTCGATTCGGAGCGGATCCTGACTCGCCTGCGCGCCGAAGGCTACGCCATCAGCCCCGATTACGCGGGCGCAGAGGCGGTTATCGTCAATACCTGCGGCTTTCTTGACAGCGCCAAGGCGGAATCGCTGGATGCAATCGGTGAAGCGTTGAAGGAAAACGGCAAGGTCATCGTGACCGGCTGTCTGGGCGCGGAACCCGATTATATCCGCGAACATCACCCCAATATCCTCGCCGTGACCGGGCCGCAGCAATATGAACAGGTGCTGGATGCGCTGCACCGCGCCGTGCCGCCATCGCCCGATCCGTTAATCGACTTGTTGCCGTCCTCGGGCGTCACGCTGACGCCACGCCATTACAGCTACCTCAAGATTTCAGAGGGCTGCAACCACAAGTGCAAGTTCTGCATCATCCCCGATATGCGTGGCAGGCTGCAAAGTCGCCCGGCCCATGCGGTGCTGCGGGAAGCGGAACGACTGGTGGATGCAGGGGTGCGCGAGTTGCTGGTGATCTCGCAAGATACCAGCGCTTACGGCGTTGATATCAAACACGCCACCGACAAGGACCACCGCGCGCATATCACCGATCTGGCGCGCGATCTTGGGTCGCTTGGCGCCTGGGTGCGCCTGCATTATGTCTATCCCTACCCGCATGTCCGTGACCTGATT
>NZ_JAKDLJ010000414.1 GCF_030452865.1 Pseudorhodobacter sp. | reverse complement strand
CATTCAGACCGCGCACCGGGGCCAACCCCCGGTGCGACCGGCGCGACGGGTAAATCGCGACTGGCACGGTTCTGGTTCCGCCTGACAGGTTTCTCGCGTGCAGAGGCGGGGACAGCTTCGGTTGAGTTTGTTCTTCTGGTGCCGGTCCTGATGTTGCTGTTCATGGCGTCAATCGAATCCGGTGTCTTGATGACTAGGACGGTCATGCTCGAACGCGGCGTCGATCAGGTCATGCGTCAGCTTCGACTGGGGCAAATCCCGAATCCGACCGTCGATCTGCTGGAGACAGCGATTTGCAGCCGCAGCGTCATCCTGAAAGATTGCAAGGCCAATATTCACATTGAATTGCAACCGGTCAGCATGTCCAGTTGGCAGTTTCCGTCGACCGCAACCGATTGCATCGACCGGGATGAGCCTATGCAACCGGCAACCACGTTCAATCCGGGTGCGTCGCAACAGGTCATGCTCGTCCGCGTCTGTGTCATTCAGGATGCGTTCTTCCCCGGCACCGGCGTCGGCCTGCGACTCGCACGCGACAGCCAGGGCGGCTACGGCATCATCGCGGCCACCGCCTTTGTGAACGAACCTTGAGGAGGCTCAGCATGAACACGCTTTTCAAACTGTTTCGCCGCTTTGCCCTGGAAGAAAAGGGAACAGCCGTCGTCGAGGCGGTGATCTTCCTGCCGCTCATGGGCTGGGCCTATATCGGTGCGTTCGCCTATTGGGATGTCTACCGCTCCATCAACACGGTGCAGAAGGCATCCTATACGGTCGCAGATATGCTTTCCCGTCAACAAGGCCCGGTGAACGATGATTTCATCGACGGCATGCGCACCACAATCGACTATATCCTCGGTGGGCGCACTACCGCCAAGATCCGGGTCACCTCCTACCGCTGGAGCGAAGCGAATAACCGCTATGAGGTTATCTTTTCGCGCTCGCCCGACGAAGCAATGCCCGAGCTCACCGACGCCAATCTTGCCAATCTGACGGATCGTTTGCCGATCATGAAAGATGGCGACTCAGCAGTGCTGCTGGAGACGGAAGTGGGCTACACTCCGCTTTCATCCTTCATGTTGAAGCCTGCCAAGATCAGGGAGTTCATCGTCACACGCCCGCGGTTCGTCCCCAAGATCTGCCTTCAGGGTGAGGATTGCTAAACCACGTCGCGCAGTTTCATGCTTCTTTTCGGACTTTCAGCATTTTACCTTTGATCTCACCCAGAGATCAAAGGTAAAATGTGTTCATTCCGAGTGCTTTTGGGTTGCCAACTGAACCTGATTCACGCCCGACGTGATCTGCCGAGGCCGCAAAGGAACCCTGCCAAACGTCAGGCAGTGGACTCTCAGGAGATTCAACCCGGCTCGGTGCCAGTCAGCAACAGAGTGATCTGATCCGCCATCCGGCGCGAGGGTTGCGATGCCGTCACCCCGCCGATGCCAACGCGCCGCCCCATGCGCCACCACAGGCCCGGCACCCAGACGAATGTGCCGCCCCGATGCAGTCGCAGTGTGAAACCCTGTGATGGCTTCATCGCGAAAGCACCTCGCGACACCTCCCGGACATCCGAGATCCGCGCAAGCACTCGTCCGCTATCATCGCGCAACTCACTTCGGGTCAGTTCCAATGCACGCTGCGTACCCTGCCACAAAAGCCAAGCCGTCACGAATCCGCCGATCCCCAGCACCAGAATCACAAGGCGCAACAACGCAGGTTGCGCATTGCCGGTAAACGCAAGATAGACCAGCAGCACCGCAAGGACGGCCTGTATCGTAATTCCGGCCCAGCGCTGAAAAGGTGCCGCCTGTAACCTTGCCAAAACCGGTTCTTCCGTGCCCGTCGTCTGATCATTGCTCTGCATGTCACGCCCCGAACCACCTGCTGTGCGTCGCTATAGCAGGTTGCAGCGCCAGAGCCAGCCCGCCGCTTTACCTGCGTCTCTGTGCTCACCGCTTGTGCGGTCATGCACAAACGCCCTCTTGTCCTGCGCCATTGCCCGCAACCGCACCTGCGCCTACCTTTGCTTCACCACCAACTCAGGAGGTCGCAATGTCCATCCGTCCCGTCACTTCCGAAACCCTTGCACAAGCCACGATGGAAGGCGCCGGTGTGCATCTGCACCGCGCCTTCGGCTTTCACAATCCCGAGCAGATGGACCCGTTCTTGCTGTTCGACGATTTCCGCAATGAGCATCCGCAGGACTACATGCGCGGCTTTCCTTGGCATCCGCATCGCGGCATCGAAACCATTACCTATGTGCTTTCCGGAACGGTTGACCATGCCGACAGCCTTGGCAACGCAGGCTCGCTCGGCGCAGGCGATGTGCAGTGGATGACCGCCGGGTCGGGCATCCTGCATCAGGAAATGCCACAGGGAAACGCCAAAGGACAGATGCACGGCTTTCAGCTTTGGGCCAACCTGCCCGGCCATCTGAAAATGACAGCTCCGCGGTATCAGGATGTGTCCAGTCGCGAAATTCCAGAAATCGTCGACGATGATGGCACCGCGGTCCGCGTGGTTGTCGGCTCGTTCTGGGGCACGAAAGGCCCGGTTGGCGGTATCGCCGCCAATCCTCAATATCTCGACATCTTCGTGCCCGCCGGGTTAAAAAAGACCTTCAAGGTGGATACCTCTCGTTCAGCTTTCGCCTATGTTTTCGAAGGCAAGGGCAGTTTTCGCGATGCAAGTCATCCGCGCGGTGTTCTGATGGAAAAAAAGGTAAACGGCCAAGAGGTCAACATTCGCGATATGTCCGGCAATCGCACGCTTGTACAGTTCGGCGGCGGCGATGAGGTGACGGTACAGGCAGGCGATCGCGGCATCCGCTTCTTGCTGATTTCCGGCGCGCCGATCCGTGAACCCGTCGCATGGCACGGCCCTATCGTGATGAATACGAAAGAGGAAATCCGCCAGGCGCTGGCTGATCTGCGCAACGACACATTCATCCGGCCCGCACATTGAGGTGAGGTGGCCCCAAATCGAAAGCGACGGACTTGCATCAAACGCCAGCCCCTCGCACACTCTGGCGACCCCATGATGGAGA
>NZ_JAKDLJ010000057.1 GCF_030452865.1 Pseudorhodobacter sp. | reverse complement strand
CTCACCTCTCCTCGAGATCTTGTTTTTTTTTGGGGGGGGGGGGGGGGGGGGCCCCCCCCCCCCCCCCCCCCCCCCCCCGTTTGCCGCATGACCCGCCGTCAATCCCCCGCGAACACCGGTTTCTCCTTCGCCACAAACGCGCGGTAGGCCCGCTCAAAATCACGGGTCTGCATGCAAATCGCCTGCGCCTGCGCCTCGGCTTCAATCGCCTGCTCCAGCCCCATGTTCCATTCCTGATTGATCTGCGTCTTGGTGATCCCATGCGCAAAACACGGCCCCGCCGTCAGGCGCTGCGCCAAAGCCAGTGCCTCCGCGTCCAGCGTATCCTCGGAATGCAACGCATTCCAGAACCCCCACCGCTCCCCTTCCGCCGCCGTCATCACCCGCCCGGTGTACAACAGTTCCGCCGCGCGGCCCTGCCCGATGATGCGCGGCAGCATTGCACAGGCGCCCATGTCGCACCCCGCAAGCCCGACCCGCGTGAACAGGAACGCACATTTCGCCCGCTCCGTCGCAAGCCGCAGATCCGACGCCATCGCGACAATCGCACCCGCCCCGACACAAATTCCGTCCACCGCTGCGATAATCGGTTTTTGGCAACCAATCATCGCCTTGACCAGATCCCCGGTCATTCGGGTAAAAGCCAATAGCCCTTTCATATCCAACCCTACCAGCGGCCCGATAATGTCATGCACATCGCCGCCCGAACAGAAATTCCCACCGTTAGAGGCAAAGATCACCACATCCACATCCGTTGCATAGGGAATCGCGCGAAAGGTATCGCGCAACTCGGCGTAGGATTGGAACGTCAACGGGTTCTTGCGGTCCGGGCGATCCAGCCGGATCGTTGCAATCCGGTCTTTCACTTCCAACAGGAAATGTTGGGGTTTCAGTTCAGCCAGCATGGTCATGCCACATCCTTCCGCAGTTTCTTCAACACACCGGTCAGCACCTCGATCTCCGCCTCGGTCAAAGACGAAAACACGGTGTTGACCTCGCTCTCATGGCCGATCGCCACCGACTCGAACACCCGCAACCCCGCCTCGGTCAGTGTGACCTGCACAGTTCGCCGGTCGCTGGCCAAAGGAGTGCGCTTAGCCAACCCGTCTTTTTCCAGCCTATCGACGACCGCGGTTGCATTGCCGTTGGAGACCAGCAACATCCGGCTCAACTCCGTCATGGTGATCCCCTCGCGTCGCCGCCACAGAGCCGCCATCACGTCAAATCGCGGCAATGTGGTTTCATGCTCCAGCCGCAAATGTTCGCGCAACTGGTTTTCCGCCCCGCGCGTTACACCAAGCAGCCGGATCCACAGCTTCAGTCGCCGTTTGGACAGGCCGTCAGGCTCAATCATACCTCACCCCCGGACAGTGCGATGGCTTGGCCATTAACGGAATCAGCCCCCGGTCCACAGAGCCAGAGCGCGGTCGCCGTGACCTCGTCGGGGCGGATCAACCGGCCTTGAGGGTTGCCGGAACACAGTGCCGCGCGCGCCTCGTCAACGGTCTTGCCGGTCTTGGCGATGATATTGGCGACGGAGCGTTCGGTCATTTCGGTATCGAGAAAGCCGGGGCAAATCGCGTTTACCGTAATCGGCTTTTTCGCCACTTCCAGCGCAAGGCTTCGGGTCAACCCAATCACCCCATGTTTCGCCGCAGCATAGGGCGCGGCATAGGCATAGCCTTTCAATCCTGCCACCGATGCAATCGAAATCAACCGCCCCCAGCCCGGCATCTGCCGCAAGCCTTCGCGCAGGGTCAGGAACGCCCCGGTCAGGTTGACGGCAAGCATCGCATGCCACTGCTCAAGGCTGGTTTTCACCACAAGCCCGCTTTCCGCCGCACCCGCATTGGCAATCACGATATCGCAAGCACCCGCCTCGGCAAACATCGCCCGAACCGAATCTTCCTGCGTCACATCGGCAGCAATTGCGCGGATACTCGGGTTGGCGAGCGCCAGTTTCTTCAAAGGCTCCAACCGCCGGCCCGTCACCACCACTTCGGCACCCGCGCCCGCAAACCCCCGCGCCATATCGGCCCCGGTGCCGGTGCCACCGCCAGTGATCAAGACCCGTTTGCCCAGCAGCATCATGCCCGCATGACCTCCGCTGCGCGTTCGGCCAGACGCCGCGCCTGATCGGCGCCCGGACCGTATGGCAGCGGCCAGCGCGTCGCCTCGTCGGCAAGCTGGATCGCGGCATGCAAGGTCCAGTAAGGGTCCGCCAGATGCGCGCGTGCGATGCAGACCAGATCGGCACGGCCCGCGATCAGGATGGAATTGACGTGATCGACCTCAAAGATATTGCCCACCGCCATCGTCGCGATATGCGCCTCGTTGCGGATGCGGTCGCTGAAAGGGGTCTGGAACATGCGGCCATAGATCGGGCGCGCATCGACGCTGGTTTGCCCGGCAGACACGTCGATGATATCGGCACCGGCTTCGCTGAATGCTTTGGCGATCTTCACGGCTTCTTCCGGGGTCACGCCTTCATCGCCAACCCAATCATTCGCGGAGATTCTCACTGACATCGGTTTTTCGGCAGGCCATACCGCGCGCATCGCAACAAACACCTCCAACGGATACCGCATGCGGTTTTCCAGTGCGCCGCCGTATTCATCAGAGCGAATGTTCGATTTCGGGCTGATGAAACTGGAAATCAGATAGCCATGCGCGGCGTGGAGTTCGATCATGTCAAACCCGGCCCGCGCCGCCATTTCCGTTGCTGAAACAAACTCCGCCTTCACCCGGTCCATATCGGCCCGGTCCATCGCTTTCGGTGCAGGATTCTTCGATGACCACGGCAAGGCAGAGGCTGACATCGTGGGCCAATTGTCGGCCTGCAACGGCGCATCCATCACCTCCCACCCCAGTTGGGTAGAGCCTTTGCGCCCGGAATGGCCGATCTGGCAGCAGATTTTCGCGTCCGTTTCCGTGTGGGCAAAATCGACCAACCGCTTCCATGCCGCCTCATGCTCCGGCGCATAAAGTCCGGGGCAACCGGGGGTAATGCGGCCTTCCGGCGAAACGCAGGTCATTTCGGTGTAGACCAATCCCGCACCACCTTTGCAGCGCTCGGCGTAATGCACAAAATGCCAATCGGTCGGGCAACCATTCACCGCCTTGTATTGCGCCATGGGTGAGACGACGACCCGGTTTTTCAGCGCCATATCGCGCAGCTTGAACGGTGCAAACATGGGTGCGCGGCCCGCAGCACCCCCCGATTGCGCCGCAAACCAATCCTCGGCGGAACGCAGCCAGTCCGGGTCACGCATGCGCAGGTTCTCGTGGCTGATCCGCTGTGAACGGGTCAGCAGGGAATAGTTGAATTGCACCGGGTCGAGGTCAAGATAGCGCTCGATTTCTTCAAACCACTCGGTCGAGTTGCGCGCCGCCGATTGCAGGCGCAGCACGTCCACGCGGCGTTCCTCCTGATAGCGGGCGAAAGCGGTTTGCATATCCGGTTCGGTATGCAGGTATTCTGCCAGCGCAATCGCGCTTTCGATCCCCAGTTTCGACCCGGAGCCAATGGAAAAATGCGCGGTGGCCGAACTGTCGCCCAACAGCACGACATTCTTGTAAGACCAGTTTTCACACAGCACGCGCGGGAACGACAGCCAGGCCGAACCGCGAATATGGTTGGCGTTTGAGATCAGAGCATTGCCGCCCAGATGATCCTTGAAGATCGCCTCACAGGTCGCGATGCTTTCCTCTTTGCTCATCTCGCCAATGCCGAAGGCATCATAGGTCGCCTGCGAACATTCGACGATAAACGTCGCCATATCCGCATCGAATTGATAGGCATGGGCCCAGACCCAGCCATGCTTGGTTTTCTCGAAAATAAAGGTAAAGGCATCGTCGAATTTTTGCTTGGTGCCAAGCCAGACAAATTTATTCAAGCGAGTATCGACCTCGGGTTTGAAATGCTCTGCAAACTCCTGCCGGACGGCGGAGTTGAGGCCATCGGCGGCTACGACGATATCATAGTCGTCCATATAGCTTGCGGCAGGCTGCGCCGGGGTCTCAAAGCGCAGATCAACACCCAACTCCCGCGCACGGTCTTGCAGATCAAGCAGCAGCCGCTTGCGCCCAATGCCGCAAAAGCCGTGGCCGGATGACTTTACGCGCGTGCCTTTGTGGACCACCGCGACATCATCCCAATAGGCGAAATTGCCCCGGATCGTCTTTTCGGAAACCGGGTCGTTCCGCGCCATATTCGCCAGCGTTTCATCCGAAAGCACGACGCCCCAGCCGAAAGTATCATCAAAGCGGTTTCGTTCCAGCAGAGTGACTTGATGGTCCGGATCGCGCAATTTCATCGAAATCGCGAAATAGAGACCCGCAGGCCCGCCGCCAAGAACCAACACTTTCATCCGAGTCTCCCCCTTCCGGAATATTTCGTCAGACTGCCACCGCTTGAAAATCATTTCAAGTTTGAAATTTCAAACTTGTGTTTCGGTCGCGGTGGCGCAAGGGTATGATGGGACCGACCGGAAAGCAGATCGGATCGCAGGGTGGGGATCGAGATGGAAGTGATTGGCATTGTCGGTTTGGGCATCATGGGACTTGGCATCGCGCAGGTTTATGCCGCAGCCGGACATCGGGTTCTCGCGACCGATGGACATGACGCAACGCGCGACGCTGCAAAATTGCGGCTGCGCCAAAGTCTTGCCCGCCGTGTTGCTGCCGGAAAGCTGACAGATGTTTCGATGGCGGCAACGTTGACCGCGCTGGAGGTGGTGCCGGACATCGCGGACATGGGCGAATGCGATCTGGTTATTGAGGCGATCGTCGAAAAGCTGACAGCAAAACAAGGGCTGTTCGTGGCACTGGAATCCATTCTCCGCCCCGATGCGATCCTTGCGACCAACACCTCGGCGCTGTCCGTTGGCGAAATCGCCGGTGCTTTGAATCGGCCGGAGCGGCTTCTGGGCCTGCATTTCTTCAATCCCGCCCCTGCGATGAAACTTGTCGAACTGGTCACCCGCCCCGAAAATGCGCCTGATGCGGTGGAAACCGCGCGGGCTGTGACGGAACAGGCCGGCAAAACCGTGATCCAATGCGCGGATCGTCCTGGCTTCATCGTTAATCGCTGCGCCCGCCCGTTTTATGGTGAGGCTTTGGCGATGCTGGAAGTAGGCATCCCCGCAGTTGAGATTGACGCAGCGATGCTGGCGGCGGGGTATCGGCTCGGGCCGTTCTCGCTGATTGATCTGATCGGTGCGGATATCAACCTTGCAGCGACTCAAGGGCTATATGACGGGATGAACGGCAACCCGCGATACTATATCTTCCAAAACCTGCGCGATCAGGTCGCATCGGGCAATCTGGGGGCTAAAACCGGCAAGGGCTTTGTCACCGGCCAAAGCATCACCGCAAAACCCAATGACGCCATCGCGCTGCGGATCGAGGCGACACTGGCGAATGAGGCGGCAAGCCTGTTGGACGAAGGCGATGTTTCTGCCGTTGCCATTGATCAGGCGATGAAACTTGGGCTGAACTATCCGCGCGGGCCGTTTGAATCGGCGCGGGCATGGGGATTTGGCGAAATCCGCGCGATGTTGCAACAACTGGAGGAAAAGGCACCCACCCATCTGAAGGCCCGCTACCGGATCAGCCGCAGTCTTGCTGAGATGGTTTGAGCGGAAATCAAGCGTCCGGCAACCGCATGCGAAGTCCTCGTGCTGCGAATGATCGGGGCCAGCGTCACCCTACTGAAACACTTTCCGACGCCCTGCGCAAAGGAAACCTATGTTTTAACGTAGGTTGAGCGACGCGGGGCTAGCTAAAACAATAATGGTTCGGCTATCTTTACGGATGTAGAGTTGGAGTCGACCATGGCCACCGTCTTTCAGTCCAGTCGCTTTGTACGCCTAAGCCTTTTCGAGCCTTGCGCGACAATCTCTCTGGCCGCCCCGACGTTGGCGAACCACCTTGGGCTGACAATAACGCAAGCGGTGGCGCGGCTTTCCAACCCTCCGGCAACCTTGGCGGATCAGTTGGAACGTGAACAGGCGATGCGATTGGCCGACCTGCTGGCAGCGATTGGAGTGCCGGTGCGGCTGGAACCCGTACTGGCGGAAGATACGCCGAATTGCACCAGCTCCATGCTCTATGATTTTTCGATTCAACCGGGGGAATCGGCGGATCTGGCGGATCTTGCGCGCGAGTTGGCGCTCGCCCTGCCAACCTTTGCGCTGTCCGATGCCACCCGCAACCCGCGGTTCATCCACAAAGCTCTGGCCGGGCCGGGCGGTCTGGTGCTGCGCGGCCAGACCCTTGACCAAATCACCGAAATCCGGCGCGCAGCGCGCAGGATCGCAGGGCTGCGTCTGACTGCTTCTTGTCCTGCGACGGCATTGTATGACATCATTCTGGACCCACGCGCGCCAGCCCCTCTGCCGCAGGAAGTCACCACTACGTTGAGCAACCTCGGATTATCGTCTTGTAATCTGACCTGTGCTTTGGCCTGCCGCGTTGACCATGCCACCGCGGCGCATGTGGTTCGTCGCTTCTCTCACTTCGGCCTCAGTGCGTTGAACCGGGATTTTCAACGGTTTGATCTGTTCCTGACGGGTTTGCGAAATGTCTCCCCGCGCGAGTTGGCGGATTTTCTGGTGATACGGTCAGATTTGCCGCGCCAATTACTGGAACGCATGCCGCGCGCCTTGCGGATCGAAACCGCTTTGACGCGCGCAAATGCTTTGGCGTTTCAGGCGGATTACGCCGCGTTGGGGCTGGAAACCTGTGCGCGATTGCGGCTTTGCCATTCAAACAAACCGCATAGGGCGGACCCGGTTGCACCGTGATGCCTGCGCGTCTCACGGTGGCATGATGACCACAGGCGGGCTCCGGAAGGGCGCTTCGCATCGCGAAAGTCGTGAAAACTCTACAGGTTAATATCGCCTTCATCGCGATCGGGTACACCTGAACGCGGGTGTATGAATGGGTGGTGTGATGGACGGGCAATCAAATGCCAGGCCAGTCATCATCAAGCGGAAGAAAATTGTTCAAGGCGGCGGGCACCACGGTGGGGCGTGGAAAGTGGCCTATGCTGACTTTGTGACGGCCATGATGGCCTTCTTCATGCTGATGTGGCTGTTGAATGCAACGACGGAAAAGCAACGCAAGGGGCTTGCCGATTACTTCAGTCCGACGATTCCGGTCAACCGGATATCGGGCGGCGGCGATGGCGCTTTTGGAGGTGACAGCGTGTTCTCGGAGGAGGCGCGGCCGAGCGATGGCACCGGCGCGAACAGCGCCCAAGCCACGGCAGAGCAAAAGAACGGCGGCGAAGGCGGCGTTTCCGCAGGGATGTCGCAAAGTGAGATGCGGGCGCAGGCGGCGGAGATTGAAAAGGCCCTGACCGCGCGCAGCGGCGAGAGCATGACAATGGAACGCGCCTTACGCCATGTCGTGACCAAAGTGACCGACGAGGGGCTGGTGATCGAGATTTTCGACTTGGACGACGTGCCACTTTTCGATGGCCTGACCGCAACACCACAGCCTGTCATGCGCGATATTGCCAAACTATTGGCTGAGGTCTTGTCAATCACCACCAACAAGCTGGCGGTGAACGGGCATGTCCGCTCTTTCCCGATCACCTTGATCAACAACCCCGCCTGGGCAATGTCTTCGGCACGAGCGCAAGCGACGCGCCGCCTGCTGCAAGAGGCGGGCATTGATTCGGAGCGGATCACACGGATCAGCGGCTATGCGGACCGCAAACCGGTGACCGCAAACCCGATGGCGATCCGCAATAACCGGCTGGAGGTGGTTTTACTGCGGCGTGATCGTTAGAAGCTGGCCGAGAGAAAGGAATATCGGATCAAGTTTTAGCTATTAGGCTGATCTTAAGGCGCGCGATGCAGTTTGGGCCATGACCAACGGGTCCAAGCAGCAGAAAGGCGCTAATTATGACGATTTCCTCCTCGCTCAATGCCGGGGTGGCCGGGCTGAATGCCAATGCCACGCGGCTTGCGACAATTTCCGACAACATCGCGAATTCCGGCACCTATGGCTATAAAAGGGCCAGCGCCAATTTTGAAAGCATGGTGATCTCGCAGGCAAGGGGCGCGGGCGTTTATTCGGCGGGCGGCGTGCGGGCATCAACCAGCCGCCTGATTGATGAACGTGGAGCATTGGTCGGCACTTCAAATGCGCTTGATCTTGCGGTTTCAGGGCGTGGAATGCTGCCGGTTACGTCCTCGGTGGGCCTCTCTGACGGCATTTCCAACAGTTCCATGATGATGACAACAACGGGATCATTCCGCCCCGATGCCAACGGCACGTTGCGGACGGATTCCGGGCTCGTCCTGCTGGGCTGGCCTGCGGACGCAGATGGCTCCATTCCGGTTCTGCCACGCGATACGGTGTCGGCGCTGCAACCCGTCACGATCAACGCGAATCAACAGGCGGGGGATCCAACCACGGCGATGAAACTTGGGGTCAATTTGCCGGCAACCAGCACGATGGCAAGCGCATCTGGTGACATGTTGCCAGTATCTGTCGAGTATTTTGGTAATCTTGGCACATCCGAAACCCTCGATATCTCTTTCACGCCCACCATCCCCGGCAGCGGGTCATCAAATGAATGGTCCATGGTCATCAAGGATTCTGCGCAAGCCGGGGCCACCATCGGCGAGTATACCCTGACCTTCGATGACACCCGCGGGGCCGGTGGCACATTGCTTGCGGTCACAGCCGTTTCAGGCGGTGCCTACAATTCCGCCGATGGCACGTTGGCATTGACCGTCGCGGGCGGACCATTGACGATGACGCTCGGCAAGTTGGGCGACCCAAATGGCTTGACGCAGCTTTCAGACAGTTTTGCCCCAACCTCCATCACCAAGAACGGCTCGCCTGTCGGCAACCTGACAGCCGTAGAGGTGGATGAAAACGGTTACATCAACGCGACCTACAACACCGGTTTCACGCGCCGCCTGTATCAAATCCCGTTGGTGGATGTCCCCAATCTGAACGGTCTGATCGCGCTGAACAACCAAACCTATCAAATCTCACCTGACTCGGGGTCGTTCTTCCTGTGGAACGCTGGAGAGGGGCCGACGGGTGCTGTTGTTGGTTATGCCCGTGAAGGATCGACCACCGATGTCGCCGCCGAACTCACCGCGTTGATCCAGACGCAGCGGGCCTATTCCTCCAACGCCAAGGTCATCCAGACCGTGGATGAGATGTTGCAGGAAACTACCAACATCAAACGGTAAGCCCAAATTCAACCAGTAAAGGACTGATCGGATGAGCATTTCAGGCTCCATGTCGAGCGCCCTGTCAGGGCTGAACGCCGCTGCGCGATCCGCCGAGCTGATTTCCTCCAACATCGCGAACGCGCTGACCCCAGGCTATGGGCGTCGCGGATTGGAGATGTCCGCGCGCCGGGTTGGCGCTGGCGGGCAAGGCGTGCAGATCAACAGCGTCACGCGGGAAGTCAATCTTGTTCTGATGGCGGACCGTCGCGTCGCCGATGCCGCAGCAAGCAATATGGACACGCGCGCAGGCTTTCTGCAACGGATCGAGGCCAGCATCGGTGGCCCCGAAAATGCAGGCTCGCTCAGCGCCCGGATTGCAGCGCTTGATGCCTCGCTGCTCGCCGCAGCGGCACAGCCCGAAAGCACTGTACGACAGGGTCAGGTTGCCGATGCGGCAAATTCCCTTGTGCAGGGCATGCGCGCCATTTCGACCGAGGTGCAGTCTGCGCGTGGCCGCGCCGACCAACAGATTGCCGCTGACATCAACACCCTGAACAGCACGCTGGGCGCGATTGCGGAATTGAACCGCAGCATCGGCGCTTCAACCAACGGCGGGCGCGACACCTCGGCCCTGCTCGATCAACGCCAGCAGTTGATCGACCGAATTTCCACCATCGTTCCATTGCGCGAAGTCGCGCGGCAGAATGGCAGCGTCGCGCTCTTTACAACCGGCGGTGCCATATTGCTGGAAGGTAAAGCGGCAACCATCGGCTTTGCATCAACCGGGTTGATCACACCCGATATGACTCTCGCCTCCGGCGCGCTGTCGGGGCTGACGATCAACGGGCGATCCGTCCGCAGCGACGACACCGGACCGATGGCGGGGGGATCATTGGCCGCAAACTTCGCAATCCGCGACGACATCGGCACCGCTGCGCAAAGCAATCTGGATGCCCTGGCGCGCGATCTGATCTCACGGTTTCAGGATCCGGCTTTGGATTCGACGCTTGCGCCGGGCGACGCCGGCCTTTTTACCGATGCGGGCGCGGTATTCGCCCCGGCGAATGAAACCGGGCTTGCTGCGCGATTGGCGTTGAACCCGGCGATTGATCCCGACAGCGGCGGCGCGCTCTGGCGTTTGCGTGATGGTCTGGGCGCAGCAGTCCCCGGACCGGTGGGCCAATCTGCGCTGCTCAACGCCATGCAAACCGCATTGAACGCGCCCCGCCCCACACAGTCCGGCCCGTTCGCGGGCGCAACCCGCGGCCTGTCCAACCTGTCGGCGCAA
Source organism: Pseudorhodobacter sp. (assembly GCF_030452865.1). Classification (GTDB taxonomy): domain Bacteria; phylum Pseudomonadota; class Alphaproteobacteria; order Rhodobacterales; family Rhodobacteraceae; genus Pseudorhodobacter. The sequence goes on along the minus strand of NZ_JAKDLJ010000057.1, from coordinate 2,913 downwards.
CTCATTTCCAGCGTTTCGGCCCAGCGGCTGTCACTGGAAACCGACGCGACTTATGCGTCCGTGCGGTCAACCGCGCTGCATCATCTGGAACTGCAAAACGGCGTCGATACCGACAGGGAATTGCAGGATTTGCTGGTGGTCGAAAAAGCCTATGCGGCAAATGCCAAGGTGATCCAGACCGCAGATGACATGATTCAAATCTTATTGGGGATGTAGCATGGCATTGATCAGCCTTGGCGACATGGCGCAAAACTTCATGTTGCGCCGCATGACAAGCAGCTTGAAACTCGACGCGCGCATCGCCGCACAAGAGTTGACCAGCGGCCGAACTGCCGACAGTGGCAAGGCGCTGCGCGGCGATCATTCGCGCCTTGCCGGGATTGAGACGAGCCTCAACCGGCTCAACGGCTATCGAAGCGCCACGGATGCAGCGGCGCTGACCGCAGGCGCACAACAACAGGCTCTGGGCGTGGTTGACAGGCTGACTGACGGGCTTGCAATCTCATTGCTGGATGCGGAAACGCTGCACCATGGCGGCATGCTCAACGCGCGCATTGCTGACGCCACCGAGCGGTTTGAGGCGGTCATTTCCGCGCTGAATACCCGACAAGGTGAAAAGACCCTGTTCGCTGGTATCGCGAGTGACACGCGTGCCGTCGCTCCCTCGGGCAGTATTCTCACGGCCGTTGAGACAGCGATATCTGCCGCAGGGGCGGTCAGTGCTGCGGATATAGAACTCGCGGTGGATAATTGGTTCAACGCGTCGGGCGGTTTCGCCGCCCTTGGCTATACCGGTGGGGCCAGTCAAACGCCGATCAGCGTTTCTGCCGAAGACAAGGCCGATCTTGCCATCACCGCAGCCGATCCGGCGCTGCGTGATACGCTGAAATCCTTGACGCTTGCAGCTTTGGCTGGGCGGCCAAGCGTGGCTCCGAACGCTGACACGAGGGTTGACCTGGCGCGGCGGGCCGGTGGCTTACTTTTGCAGGCGAATTCGGATCGCGCGGTTCTCAGCGGGCGTCTCGGGGTCGTGCAGGCCCGTATTGATCAGGCGCAGACGCGCAATCAAGCCGAAAGTACCGCTTTGCAAATGGCGCGTTCCGACCTGCTGTCGGTTGAGCCTTATGAAGCGGCAACCCGCATGGAAGCTGCGCAAAACCAGCTTGAAACGCTCTATTCCGTGACCGCGCGCCTATCGCGCCTCAGCCTGGTGGATTTTCTCAGATGATCAGAATTCTCCTGCTTTGCATCTGCTTGCCCGTCTTCGCCGCCGCCAGCCCCATCCGCATCAAGGATCTGGTGGAATTCGACGGGGTGCGTGGCAACGATCTCGTCGGCTATGGCCTCGTTGTCGGGTTGAACGGAACCGGTGACGGCATGCGAAACGCGCCGTTTACCGAAGAAATCATGACCAACCTGCTGGAGCGTCTTGGTGTCAACGTGAACGGCGAACAGTTCCGCCCGAAAAATGTTGCGGCGGTGTTTGTCACTGCAAGCCTGCCACCCTTTGCACGCATGGGCGGGCGGATTGACGTTACCGTTTCGGCAATAGGCGACGCAAAAAGCCTGCTCGGCGGGACATTGGTGATGACGCCGCTGAACGGAGCCGATGGTCAGGTCTATGCGGTGGCACAAGGCACAATTATCGCAGGCGGCGTCTCGGCCGAGGGGGCGGCGGCGAAAGTCGTCCAAGGGGTTCCGACCGCCGGCGTCATCCCTTCTGGTGCGCGGGTGGAACAGGAGGTTGAGTTCGACTTTACCGCTTTGCGCAATATCAGGTTGGCGCTTCGGAGCGCGGATTTTACCACCGCAGGACGCATAGAATCGGCGATCAACACCAATTTCGGACGTCGCGTTGCGGTCATGCTGGACGCAGGCACCGTGAACCTTGATCTTGCAGCGACCCGAATGGCTTCACCTGCGCATGTTCTGGGTCGGGTGGAGAATATTATGGTCGAACCGGAAACGCGCGCGCGGGTTGTGGTCGATCAACGCTCCGGAACCATTGTCATGGGTGCAGATGTGCGGATCAGCCGTGTTGCAGTAGCGCAAGGTGGGCTGACACTGCGGGTCGAGGAGGCGCCGGTCGTCGTGCCGCCCAATCCCTTCAGCGCGGGCGAAAGCATCGTGGTGCCGCGCAGTACCGCAAGCATCAGTGCGGCCCCCGGCAACGGCATGGCGGAGATTGAGGGCTCCACCAATCTCTCAGCGGTCGTGGCAGGTCTGAACGCCCTCGGCGTGGCGCCGACCGACATGATCAACATCCTGAAAAGCATCAACGCCGCCGGGGCGCTGCATGCCGAATTTCTGGTGAACTGAGCCTTGATGTTGGATGGATGGGCAACTGGACTGTGGTGCTTGCCCTTCGAAAAGCCAGAGCGATCCCGCCCTTAGCTGGGTATCCCGGCAGGGCAGACGGTCAGGTCACGGACCAGATATGCGATTGGATCGTACTACGAGCGATACCAAAGCAATGGCCCCTAGTCTGAACTTGGTCAGGATCATCGGGAGAACAAAACTGTCCCACTGATACTACTGGTCCCATCTAGTAGCCTTGTGCCATTTTTCCTTTCAAATTGGTTACCTGTTCGGCATCAACTATGCAATGAATCGATAAATGACATATTCAAAAATGGACTACGACAGTGCTTTAAGAAGGTAGATTTGATGGTAGAATTTGTTGATACACGATGTAAGAGGCACAAGTGACAGGACACAATCACTACCCTTCATGCACTTGCGGTTGGTGCATTGGCGGCGGAAATAGCGGCGGCCAACCAACTCGGCGCTCGTATCAAAATGAGCTAACCATTGGAACAGCGTATGAACGCCTCAAGCGTCTAAATGTAGATAGCTATTGACCTGCCCCCCGAGGCTCCCTCATTCATAACGAGAGTTTGCGGGTTTGGGTTT
>NZ_JAKDLJ010000056.1 GCF_030452865.1 Pseudorhodobacter sp. | reverse complement strand
CGCCAAGGAAAACGGCCATAGAACCCGAGCCCGGAATGCCGAACAACATCGTCGGCAGCAGCGCACCGCCTTGCATCGCGTTATTGGCACTTTCGGGTGCGATCACACCGCGAATGTCGCCTTTGCCGAAATGCGGGTTGTCTTTGGTGGTTTGCACGGCATGGCCATAGGCAATCCAATCGACGACCGAGCCGCCGAGACCGGGAATAGCGCCGATCAAGCAGCCAAATCCGGAACAGCGGATCGACAGAAACAAGTTCGCCCACCAATCGCGCAAGCCTTGCAACCAACCGCTGCCCAGCACATTCCCTTCGGCGATTGAACTGTTTTTACGCAACAGGTCCGAAATTTCAGGAATTGCGAACAGGCCAAGGCCAATGATGACCAGCGGGATACCGTCATACAGGTATTCCGTGCCAAAAATCATCCGAAATTCGCCCGTTGCGGGGGCCGCCCCCATAGAACCAATCAGCAACCCGATTGCAGCAGCCGCAAGCCCTTTGGGCAGGCTGCGTCCGGCCAGAACAGCCACCATTGACAGGCCGAACAGGGCCAGCATGAACAATTCAGCCGAGCCGAACATCAAGATCAATGGCCGTGCGATCAACACAAAGAACGTCAGGATGACCGCGCCGACGATACCGCCGAATAACGAGGAAATGAACGCCGCCGATAGCGCCCGCGCCGCCTGCCCCTGTTTGGCCAGTGGAAAGCCATCAAGCACCGTAGCCTGACTGGCACTTGACCCCGGTATACCCATAAGGACCGACGCAAAGGTGTCGGATGTTGGAATAACGGCGACAAGGCCGATCAGCATCCCAAGCGCTGAAATTGGATCCATTCCATAGAGAAACGGCACCAACAGCGACAACCCGGCAATACCGCCAAGGCCGGGAATAACGCCAATCACCAACCCGACAGAAACGCCAAGCAACATATAAGCCAGATGCTGAAATGTCATCAGCGCGACAAGGGCAGACATAAGGGTATCGATCATGGCTGGACTCCTTTTCCCCCTTGCAAGGAGGTAAGACTTCAGGGAGATTCAGAGGGAATGTTGACCCGGAGCATCGAACGAAAAAAAGGCGCAGGCCCTTTCGGATCTGCGCCTTTGGGGCGGAGTTAATCGTCGCCCAGTTTCACACCATAATCAGCGGCCAGCATATCGACGACTTGCTTACGCAATTCCGGCGAAATGACAGTTCCCTTTTTGAATAGCGCGTCGGCGGCTTTGCCAGTTACCTGCTCATAAGTGCCCAAAACGGCCTCTTTGTTGGCTTGATAGTCCGGGTCTTCCTTCATTGCCACAACGGCCGCCTGATAGGCATCCACAATCTCTTGCGGCGTATCTTTTGGCAGGAACAGCATTTTCTGCGCAGGGAAGCCTGCGGTGAAGAAGGCAAAATAGGCGTCATACTCTGGACCAGATGGCGCATTGCCGGTCAAATTCTTATAGGCTTCGCCAAAATCTGGCAGGTCTGGGAAGGTTGGATCGCGGACCAAGTTGCCCTCGTCATCCAATACACCCCAACTGAACAGCGGCACAGCGGTGCCAGCCTCCACCAAAGGCTCCACGTTTTTGATATAGGCAGATGAGGTTTGGTAGTCGATATTCGTCTCGCCACGCTCAAACGCCAGACGGCCATCACCACGCCCTTTGAAGCCAAACACATGCTGGACATCCAGCCCCATCAGCTTGAACCCAAGCAATGGCACCAGATCCAGCGAGGTAGCACCTTGACTGGCGTAGATCAGCTTTTGGCCGACCAATTTCGCAATTTCATCCGTCTTGGTCACACCTGTCGAAGGCGAGGTGTAAACCACGCCACCCGTAGGCGCTGCCATGACGATCTTCCAGTCGGCATAGTCATAACGCACGCGCGGGTCGCCCAGCAGATAAGGAAACTGGGTAGAACCCGAAGTCCCCAGAATGGTCAAACCATCCGGCCTGGCGCGGGCTGCAAACAGGTTCGTCCCTTTGGTTGATCCGCCACCCGGTTCGTTCACCACAACAACGGTTGGGTTTCCCGGCAGGTATTTGCCCAACAAAGGCGCGTTAAATCGCGCCCAGGTGTCAGAGCCGCCACCTGCGGAAAACGGGATAATGAATTCGATGGTCTTGCCCGCGAATGACACCTCGGCTGCGGCTGGCACGGCAAAGCTAACAGCGGCTGCGGCACCAAGCGCCAAACCAAGCGCGCGTCGACGGGTCGTGTTGATAAATCCTGGCATGTACGGTCCTCCCTGACCTTAATTCTCTTGATAGACAGAATGCCAAAGCACTCTAACGCCCGTCAATTGTAAAAGCATCTGCCGTATCGCGACCCACCCGGTCATACGGCTTGATGAACCGCACAATAAAGGTGCATCCTGTCGAAAACCTGTCAGGTTCCAAAAATGCGCATCGTTCTTGTTGAAGATAATGTCAGCCTTGCCCATGGAATAGAAAATGCTCTCAAGGATCAGGGCCATGCCGTGGATTGGCTGTCGGATGGGGCCGAAGGTGCGGCGTTTCTGACCACGGAAAGTGCTGATCTGGCTATCATAGATGTCAACCTTCCGGGCTTGTCCGGCTTTGAAATCGTGCGTCATATTCGCAGCGCAGGGCACGCGGTTCCCGTCCTTATGTTGACGGCCCGCAGCGAACTTGTCGACAGGATCGAAGGGCTGGATGCTGGCGCCGATGATTATTTGGTCAAACCGTTCGAGATGGCCGAGCTTTGCGCCCGCATCCGTGCCCTCGCCCGCCGCCAGCCTAATCTGCAAAAAGGCAACCTGCAAATCGGCGCACTGCGTTTTGACCGCACGTCTCGGCTGCTGTCCGGCCCGAATGGCCCGATTGATCTGCCACGCAGAGAACTGGCCCTGTTCGAATGCCTCGTCGATCACAGCGGACGCATTGTCTCCAAGGATCGGATTGCCGACACGCTTTACGGTGTTGGGTCGGATGTAGAGGCAAACGCAGTGGAACTGCTGATCTCGCGCTTGCGCCGCAAACTTGCGGGGGCCGGCGTGACAATCCGCACCGCGCGCGGCCTTGGATATCTGATGGATGATGCGCCGGAATGAAGCATTGGTCGTTACGCAGCCGCCTGTTCGTGCTGATCATCTTTCCGTTGATCATCGTGGCTTGCTGCGCCGGTGCCGTACGTTTTGTCATGGCCGAACACATGTCGCAACGTCTTTACGACAACACTTTGCTGGCGGTTGCCCTGACTATTTCGCGTGACGTTGTGCTCAGCGAAGGGGATGTTCTTACGGAAAATTTGCTCGAATCTTTGACCAATGCCTTGGGTGATCCTGTCTATTATCGCATTGCAGGGCCGGAGGGGCGCTTCGTAACCGGATATTCCGAGGCCCCGCCCCTGCCCAGGGATGCCAAGGTTTTATCAGGCGTGCCGTATTTTTATGATACCATTAACTTAGGTCGCCGCGTGCGGGCCGTGACGCTGCGTGAGTTCATCGCCGAGCCACAATTTGGCGGCTGGGTTACGGTTGATGTCTGGCAAACGGTAAAGCAGCGCGATGCGTTCAGCCTGGAACTCCTCTCACAATCCATTGTCCTTATGGCCGCGGTCTTGGTCGCTGCGGGGCTGCTGGTTTGGTTCAGCATCAATCTTGGCCTGCGCCCGCTTTTGCAATTGCGAGAGGCGATCGCCCTGCGGTCATCAAATGATCTGGGACCGATCCGGCGCAAAGTGCCCAAGGAAGTCCGCAATCTGGTGGGGGCGATGAATGCGCTTTTTGGCCGTCTTGCCGAAGCTTTTGACCTGCGCGATGCGTTTATTTCAGATGCCGCCCACCAGTTGCGTAACCCCATCGCCGCGATCCAGGCCCAGGCCGAGGCGGCCACAACCGCCCCCGATGAGGCCGAGTTGCGCGCCCGTGTCGCCGTCCTTGCCGAAACCGCGCGAGCGACGGGCCGGCTGACACAACAGCTTTTGTCAATGGAAAAAGCCCAAGGGCGGAGAGGATTGGACACAAGGAGCGAGGTTGATTTGGTTGCGCTTTTGAAAGAGCGGTGCCTGCCTCTCGCCGAAACCTGCATGCGCAAAGGCTGCGATGTTTCCTTTGATGTCAACGGCGCACCCGTGTTGGTTTCAATCGACGAGATCATGATGTCAGAGGCGATTGAAAACCTGCTGGACAACGCCGTGCGCTACGGCTGCGTTGATGGCGGCGAAATTTCAGTGCGCCTGACCTTTGCCCAGGATCATGTAATCATTCGGGTTCAGGATTCTGGCCCAGGCATCCCGGCAGACGCGCGGGAGCGGCTTTTTGATCGATTCTATCGGGTGCAAGATGATGCATCCGGTGGCTGCGGCCTTGGTCTCGCCATCGTTCGCGATGTGGCCATTGGTCATCGCGGCCAAGTCCACATCGTTGATAGCGAAATCGGCGCGGTCTTTGAAATGCGAATTCCAATTGCGACGTAGAGAGCCAAAAAGCCGCCGCCTTCAGCGGGCTGTATCAGAAAGAAGGCGTCAATCCCTAAATTTAACCGCCAGGGACTCGCATCGTGCCTCCATGCTATCGGTGCCGACTGCACCTTGTCGATCATGACGCCGCCGTGAGAGGCCGGCGTCGCTACCCTGCCGCAGGTAGAGTGGTTGAGTTAACGCTCGCCGCGCCGATAGGGCTGCATGAGCGCCTCGGGCACGCGGGCACGGCGGGCCACAAGGATCAGCGCAACGATCGACAGCACATAGGGTGCCATCAGAAACAGCTGATAAGGTACGCCACTGACCGAGGTTTGCAGCCTGAGCTGAAAAGCGTCAAACAGCGCGAACAAGAGCGCCCCCAGCAGCGCCTTACCCGGCCGCCACGAGGCAAAGATCACCAGCGCGATGCAGATCCAGCCGCGACCCTGTACCATGGTCGGGAAAAAGCTGTTGAACGCAGCCATGGTCAGAAAGGCTCCGCCCAGCGCCATAAGCCCCGATCCGACCATCACGGCACCGATGCGGATCGCAATCGGATTCAGACCCTGCGCCTCAACCGCATGGGGATTCTCCCCGCACATCCGCAGCGCCAGACCGAGGGGTGTGCGGTTCAACACCCAAGCGGTAACGCCGACCAGCGCCAGCGCCAGATAGGTGGGGGCCGATTGGCTGAACACCGCTTCTCCGAAAAATGGCAGCGATGACAGGCCCGGAATCTTCAGCGGCTGGAACGGCTGGATCGTCGGCGGCAGATCACCGACCTGCACCCAGAGGCGGTATAGGTAATAGGCCAGGGAGGAGCCGAACAGCGTGATCCCCAACCCCGAGACATGCTGCGACAGCCCCAGAACCACCGTCAACAGCGCATGCAAAAGCCCCAATATCAGCCCCACCAGCGCCGCGATCAACAGCCCCGTCCACAGCCCAGCACCCCAATAGACCGCCAGCCATCCGGCCATGGCACCCATCGTCATGATCCCCTCAATCCCAAGGTTCAGCACGCCTGCGCGTTCGCACAGCAGCGCACCGAGGACGCCAAAAATCAGCGGCGTGGCAATCCGCAAGACGGCGGCCCACAGGCTGGCATTGGTCAGGATATCGAATGTTTCGTTCATCGGCGCAGCCTGTATGTGGTAAATAATAGGGCCGTCAGCATGGTCAGGAACGACACCGACACAATCACATCGGCAATGAAGGACGGCACGCCGGTCGCCCTGCTCATTGAGTCTGCACCAACAAAGACGGTGGCGACAAAGATCGCGGCGGCGACAACACCCATCGGATGCAGTGCCGCCAGCATGGCGACCACAATCCCGGCATAGCCAAAGCCGGGCGACATCGTGGTGGTGACATATCCCGTTGGCCCAAGTACCTCGATGGTGCCGGCCAATGCGGCCAACCCGCCTGAGAGTGCCGCCACTTTGACCAGCGTGGCGGTCAAAGGCACCCCGGCAAAGGCGGCGGCGCGCGGGTTCAACCCAGCCGCCCGCGTCTCGGCCCCGAAGACCGTGCGCGCCTGCAAGAGCCAGACCAGGGCCGCCACGACAACGGCGATGATCAGCCCGACATGCAGCCGCGACCGTGGCACCAGATCAGGCAGCCTTAGCCCCGCCGCCACCGGCACCGATTGCGGCCAGCCAAAGGCCATCGGGTCTTTCAGCGGCCCCTCGACCATCAGGCCAACGAACAGAATGACGATGAAGTTCAACAGAAGCGTCGTCACCACCTCGTCAATGCCGAAACGCAGCCGCATCAGCGCGGGGACAACCAGCAGTACAGCCCCGGCGGCCATGCTGGCCGCCATCAAAACCGCAATCGCCAAGGGCATCGGCAGGCCAGAAAGCAGGTTGTGACCCAAGCCCGCCGTGACCAGCGCGCCGATGTAAAACTGCCCCTCACCGCCGATGTTCCACAGTCGCGCGCGAAACGCCACGGCGGCGGCAAGCCCCGTCAGCATCAGCGGAACAGCGCGGGTGAGGGTCTCGGTGATTGCCAACCGTGAGCCAAAAGCACCTTTCAGCATCTGCGCATAAGCGGTCGGCGGGTTCACCCCGGCCATGGCGATTAGCCCGGCGCAGAGCACCAACGTCACCGCCACGGCCGCAAAAGGCGCGATGGCCAACGCGGGCAATGACACGTCTTGGCGTCGTTCAAACCGCATCACGCACCTCCCAGACCCCGGCCATCATCAACCCCAGCGTGCGCGCATCAGCCTCATCCGCCGTGACCGGCTCGGACAGGCGCCCCTTGACGATGGCCTGAATGCGGTCTGACAAGCCCACCGCCTCATCCAGATCTTCCGAGATCAACAGGATTGCCGCGCCTGCGGCCCGCGCCGCCAAAAGGTCGGCATGAACGGCGGCAATGGCACCTTCGTCCAGACCGCGCGTTGGCTGGTTGGCCAACAGGAACCGTGGGCGCGCTGCCAGATTGCGACCCAGGATCAGCTTTTGCATATTGCCGCCAGACAGCAGCCGGGTGCGGGTGTCCGGCGCTGCGCCGCGAATATCAAAGCGGCGGATAAGCTCTGCCGCATGGGCGCGGGCGGCACTGCGGCGCACAAAACCGCGAGAGGAAAAGGCCGGATCACGCAACCGCTCTAGCACCGCATTTTCCCAAACCGACAGATCGCCCACTGCGCCTTCGGCGTTGCGGTCCTCGGGCACGCGCCCCATGCCAAGGCTGATCGCTTGTCGCGGGGTCAGGCGGCTGATGTCGCGCCCCTCCAGCGTCAACGATCCGGCAGCGGGCCGCGCCAAGCCCGAAAGCACCCGCCCCAGCGTGGCCTGCCCATTGCCAGAGACGCCGACGATACCCAGAATTTCGCCCTGATGCACCTCAAAATCCACATCGGTCAGCGTCTTGCCCTGCCCTTCGGCGACACTCAGCCCCCGTGCAATCAAGACCGGCGCGCCGATGGCATGGACGGCACGCTTTGGCCGGGTGACGCTGCGGCCCACCATCAACTCGGCCAATTCCGCCGGACTGGTCTGGGGCGTTCGCCGTTCGGCAACCACACGACCGCCACGCAGCACGGTGACGCGATCGGACGCCGCCATCACCTCATGCAGTTTGTGGCTGATGAAGATGATCGACAAACCGCCCGCCGTCATGCCGCGCAAGATGCGAAACAACTGTTCGGCCTCAGGGGCGGCCAGGACGGCGGTCGGCTCATCAAGAATCAAGATGGAAGCATCGCGGTACAGCGCCTTCAGGATTTCCACGCGCTGGCGTTCACCCACCGACAGATCGCCAATCCGCGCGGTGGGATCTACCGGCAGGCCAAAAGTCTGCGAAAGGGCGCGGATGCGGGCCGTGGCCGCTTTGCGGTGGCTGTCCATGCGCCACAGCGATTCAGAACCAATCACGATATTGTCGGTGACGGTCAGGTTTGCCGCCAGTGTGAAATGCTGATGCACCATGCCGACGCCCGCGGCGATGGCGGCGCGCGGCTGGCCCGAGGGCAAGGTGTGACCGTTCACCCGCACCTCCCCCGAATCGGAGGCATAATGGCCGAAAAGGATGTTCATCAACGTGGTCTTGCCCGCACCGTTTTCACCCAATAGCGCCAGAATCTCTCCCTTTTTCAGGTGCAGAGAAATGTCATCATTCGCCACCAGCGGGCCGAACCGTTTGGTGATGCCGGTCAGTTCCAGAATGATCTCGGTCATGGGTGGCCCGCGATGGTAAAGGGGTAGGCAACCGGCGGGCGGGTGGCCAGCAGGCGTTCGCCCAAGGCAAGCAACGCGCGGTCGCTGCCCATACGGCCCAACAACTGGATGCCGATGGGCCGCCCGGCGGTGTCGGTGCCAAAGGGCAGCGCCAGCGAGGGGCATCCGGCGACATTGGCCAGCGCGGCATTGGGAGCCGTCGCCTCCATCAGCGCGAAATGCGCGGTGGGGTCGGGCGCGGTGAAATCGAACGCATCCGGCGCGGGCGGTGGTCCGGCCAGAACCGGCATCACCAACACGTCGATATCGGCAAAAACATGCCAGAGCGCATGCGAAATCAACGCCAACTCACGACTGGCGTTGAACAACGCCGGCGCGGGCATCGCATACCCCTCAGCAGCGATGGCAGCGGCCAGGGGCGAGAGGTCGGTGCCGCGCAGACCCACGGCGGCGGTCCAATCCGCCAGCGAGGCGGTCAGGATGGTGCGCGCCACAACGGCGGCGCGCAGGCCCAGATCATCGGGCGCAGGGATCTCATGCACCGCACAGCCCACATTGGCCAAGACATCGGCGGCGGCGCGGACCGTGGCCGCAGCCTCGGCCCCAACGCGGGGTGAGACCGCCAGCGCCACTCGGATGGGCGCCGCAAAACCCGCATCAACAGGGTCGGCCCCCGGCCCCTCGGCCAGACCGGCGGCCAGATCAAACGCGCAGCGCACATCACGGACCGACCGCGCCAACACCAGTTCAGACGCCAACCCCATCAGATGATTGCCGAAATCCGGCCCCTGCGGTACAGCCCCGCGCGACGGCTTCAGCCCGACCAGGCCACAGGCCGCCGCAGGCACCCGGATAGAGCCTGCCGCATCGGTGGCATGGGCAATCGCCACGATCCCAGCCGCCACCGCCGCAGCCGCCCCGCCCGAAGACCCACCAGGCGACAGCGCGGGGTCAAAGGGGTTGCGCGCCGCGCCCGAGGTCAGCGCCAGCCCGAATTCCGGCACCGTGGTCAGGCCAAAAGGCACCAGCCCGGCCCGGCGAAACCGGGTGAACAGCGCAGAATCCGCGCCACCCGCCCCGGCCAACCGACGCAAGGTCGCATTGCCCGCGCCAACGGGCAGCCCCGCCGCCGCCGATCCCAGATCCTTGCCCGCAAAGGGCACCCCGGCGAACGGCCCCTGCCCCTGCGTAGCCGATGCAGCCCCGGCACGACCCAAGGCAGCATCCACCACACAGAACGCCCCCAGATCGGCCCGCGCCGCCGCCGCCGCCAGCGCCGCCTCCATCACCTCGGGCGCGGTGACCCGGCCCGAGGCAATGGCAGCGGCAAGCGAGGTTGCGTCCTGCACCTGCACTCAGGCAGGCTCGGTCGCGTCAATCGGCACCTCAAACGTGCCTGCAGCAATGGCGGCGCGCTTTTCCTCCATCGGCCCAACCAGTTCGGCAGGCACTTCATCAGCCACAAAGATCAGCTCATTTCCACCGTATTTCATGAAGGAATACTCGGTGTAATCGCGCCCGACCGGCTTGGCCGCCGCGATGTCGGTCACAATCGCCTCAACCGTGGGGCGGAAGTTCCAGATCGCATTGGCAAAGACCGTGCCGGGATAGCGCGGCGAATAGTCGATCAGCGATCCGATGGCTTTGACCCCGCGCTCTTTCGCCCCGTCCGCCGTGCCGATTCGTTCGCCAAACAGGATGTCGGCCCCGGCGTCGATCTGGGCAATCGCCGCTTCCTTCGCCTTGGCCGGATCGAAAAACGCCCCGATAAAGCCGTTCAGGAATTTTGCATCGGGGTTCACCTCCAGCACGCCCTTGCGGTAGCCGTTGATCAACAGGTTCACCTCCGGGATCGGGTAGGCGCCAACCGAGCCGAAGATGTTGCTTTGCGACATCTTACCCGCCAGCATACCCGCCAAATAGGCCGCCTCATGGTTGCGGGTGCCGAAAACACCAAAATTCTCGCCTTCAGGTCCGCCAGATGAGCCCATAAGAAAGGCCACATCGGGGTAGTCGCCGGCCACAGCGCGGGCCTCGTTCTCAACCGCAAAGGATTCGCCTAAAACCAATTGCGCCCCGCCTTCGGCATATTCACGCATCGCGCGCGGATAGTCGGTAGCGGCAACGCTTTCGGAAAACTCATAAGAAATCAGCCCATCGGCAGCAGCAGCCTGCAAGGCGGCGTGGATGCGGGAATTCCACGCATTTTCAACGGGTGAGGCATGGATACCCGCCACCTTGATCGGCCCTTCGGCACGGGCATGGCGGGCATAGAACGGCAGCGCCAGTGTGGCGGCGGTTCCGATCAGCAACTGACGGCGAGAGGTCTTCAGACGCATGGCAGCGGTCCTTTCTTTGGGGTTCAGATCAATCAATCTTCGGCAATCGGGGCATAAGCAGCAGGGTCCAGCATGGCGGGGCGTCCGGGCAGCGAGAGTTGCGCCAACCGGGGCGCCGTTTCCGACAGTACCCGGCCATTGCGCACAACAAACAGGCGGGTGGCGCGCATCCGCACCGCCTCGATCCGGTCGCGGGCCTGTAGCACCACCAGACTGGCCGGGCCACCCACGCGCAGGGTGGGGTCAGGCAGGCCCATCGCCGCAGCCCCGCCCAGCGTGACGGAATTGAATGCCCAAGCCATTGCATCGCGTGAGGTCATCGGCACGGCGTGAATGCCCATATGCGCCACCTCCAGCATGTCGGCTGAGCCGAGCGAATACCATGGGTCCATCGTGCAATCCTGCCCGAAGGCGACGTTCACCCCCGCCTCACGCAATTCCGGCACACGGGTCAGACCGCGACGGCGCGGATAGGTGTCGGACCGGCCCTGAAGGGTGATGTTGATCAGGGGGTTGGGCACAATGTGCAACGCGGCCTCGGCGATCAGCGGGATCAGCTTGGACGCATAGTAATTGTCCATCGAATGCATCGAGGTGCAGTGCGATCCGACCACCCGGCCCTGCAGTCCCAGACGCATCGTCTCGGCCGCCAGGGTTTCGATATGGCGCGACATCGGATCATCGCTTTCGTCGCAATGCAGATCGACCGGCAGTCCGCGATCCGCCGCGATTTCGCACAGCCGACGCACCGAGTCGGCCCCCGCCTGCATGGTGCGTTCAAAATGCGGGATGCCGCCGACCACATCGACGCCCATGTCCAGAGCGCGCAACAGATTGGCCTCAGCGGTGGGGCTGCGAAACAATCCGTCCTGTGGAAACGCCACCAGTTGCAGGTCAATATAGGGGGCCACCCGTCGGCGCACCTCAATCAGCGCCTCGGTCGCCGTCAGCGCGTCATCGCAGACATCGACGTGGCTGCGGATCGCCAGCAACCCTTGCGACACGGCAAGATCGCAATAGCGCAACGCGCGTTCCATCACCGCCTCGGGCGTCAACAAGGGCTTCAATTCGCCCCAAAGGGCGATGCCCTCCAGAAGTGTGCCTGACTGGTTCAGCCGTGGCAGACCCAAACTGAGGGTGGCATCCATATGGAAATGCGGATCGACGAAGGGCGGTGCCACCAGATGCCCAGCGGCGTCGATTTCCCGGATGGCGGTCGCGTCAATTCTGGGGGCGATCTCGACAATCGTGCCACCACGAACTGCTACATCTACGAGGCCCTTCACGCCCACCAGATGCGCCGCGCGCACCACCAAATCCAACATGATCCCCCCAGTGTAACTTTGCACACTCTCACATCAGTTGTTGCGGGTTGTCACCAGTGATGCAAGCTTTTTTCCAACCATTCAAAAATCGGGCGGATGAATTGAAATCGAGGGTCTGGACCCATTGATATTGCGCCTGTAGTGCGATTCAGGCTCCGCGAGGAGACTGGACAATCAGCAACCTTTTCTGGCTGACCGAGGCGCAAATGGCCCGCCTTCACCCCTTCTTTCCCAAGAGCCATGGAAAGCCCCGCGTTGATGATCGACGGGTCCTGAGCGCCATAATCTTCATCAATCGCAATGGATTGCGGTGGTCTGATGCGCCCTCGATGGGGGCGGAATTTTAAAGTGTTGGGCGCACTGGACAATCCGATAGATTTCCAAATTTCACCTTGAACTGAAGCAGCCAAGACAAGAACCACACCTTTGATGTTTGCCTACAAAATGGGCGCCATGCCGATCTCTGGAACCCGAGGATGTTAGAAGTAGCTCAACACTTTGGGATATTCATTGCTTGGCTCGCGCCGCGGCGAATGCATCGTCCTCGTCGATGAACGCCGAACGCGGTGTTTCCATCCGGGCGCGGATGTCCTGCGTAAGGGCGTCAAGCGCCACATCGCGTTCCTGTTCGTCCTGAATCATCTGCTCCAGCGCGACCGCGACGCTCTGGGTCGCGAACACGCCTTGCCCCACCTTTTTCACGAGGAAGTGGGGATGGCGGTCGGTAAAGCTGAGCGTGGTTTTGACGGTCATCCGCGCCTCAATGGTATGACTTGGTAACATACCAGCCGCGGGCGATGGTTTCAACGGTGGCTTGATGCGGCACTGCTGCCGATCCTGATCCTGATCCTGATCAAACGCAAAAGCTCCCAGGATTTCAGCGAGATACGAAAAACACGGGTTCAGTGTTGACTCGTTTTTCGCAGGAACCCTACACAAGTGATACGGTTGAAAATAATCTGAGGTCTGTGTCCGGCTCTGTCGACGGCGTGAATGCCCCTCACCTCGGCATCTGCCGCGTCGTTCGGCGAGAAGGCGATTCACCGGATCGTCTTCTTTTCCGCCTCGCTCTGGCGCGTGACGAAAGGCTTGACGTAGGACGGTGTGATCAATCGCACGTCATGCCCCAGCTTGCCGATCTCGCCCCGTCAGAAATGAGCGCCGCCCCAGGCTTGCATCGCGACAACGCAAGGCAGCAACTGCCCGAAGGACTCCAACACCTGCGTTCGGCTCAGCTAGGTGCGCAGCACCGCACGCCCCGCACCGTCTGCTCCCCGAACCTGAAACACATTCTTCACCAGCCTGTCAGCGATTGCTACGCATTCGCCTTTCAGCCAACGGATCGGGTCCGACCGTGATGCTCCCCGACATGACCACTCCCCTTTGTGGACCCTCGCAGACCCACCGGGGCACACAGATGTCATCGGGGGGCGGTTACATCGTCAGAGCCAGCCACTTGTAAAGGTGGCCAAATTCCAAGGTCGGACGCAGCAGGATGCAGGGATCGAGAGTCATGGTGAAACAACCAAGTGCATCAGCAAGTGATTTCGGAATCCTCGGCCTTCAGACGCCCTACCCTGCCTCAACGTGGTTTTGCGCGCTGAATCATACCGAACAGATCGCGCGGATCGTCC
>NZ_JAKDLJ010000055.1 GCF_030452865.1 Pseudorhodobacter sp. | reverse complement strand
GACGGCGCGCAACCCTGCGTGCGTTGCGCATTGTCCGTATCGCGCTGGCAGGAAGTGCCGCGAAGCCAAAGCGCGCCCACGCCTTGGGACGCAAAAGAATATGCGGCTCTGCCCTGACGATCATCAGGGTCTTGCGGCATATTCCGGCAAAACCGCTGCCCAACCGCGTCATGTGAAGTGTATCGAGCGCCTGTTGCGCCACCGCCAGACGCGCTTGCCGCATCTCAGGCTGAAGGTGCTGCGCTTCTGGCCAGGCAAAGGCTTGTTCCAACCCGGCAAGATGGTCATCAAACATTTTGCCGTCGGCATATAGCTCAAACGACACGCTGTTTTCATGCACCCGGTACCGGGCCAGCGGTTCGTTCATGAACAGCACATCCCCTTGCAGCGACATTTTCAGAAACAGCCAGGTGTCCGAAAGCAGGCCCCATTGTTCATCCATCGCACCCAGAGTCTTGACGGGTGCTGTGTGCATGATCATGGTTGAAAAGCAGAAGCCTTCGGTAAAGCAGCGCAGGAATGCCTCATCGCCAGAACTTCGCGCAGGCCAATCGCCGCCCATCACCCCGACACGATTCCCGTCGCCGTCAATCCAGATTGCGCGTCCATGTAGCAGTTTGGCCGCAGGCTCCGCCTTCAGCCTTGCGACCGCCGCAGCAAGGAAACCCGGTTCCAGAATATCGTCTGCGCCGAGGACCATGAAAAAGCGACCTTTCGCCGCCTTGATCCCCCGCGTGATATTGCCTGCCATCCCGACATTCAGCGCCGCACGGACATAGACACAGCGCGGATCGGTGAACCCCGCCATCACCTCCGGGGTGGCGTCAGTCGAGGCGTTGTCGAAGACCAGAACCTCGATGTTGTCACAGGTCTGGTCAAGCGCTGATTGCACCGCCTCAGCCAGCCAGTGCGCGGCATTGTATGTTGGTATGATGACAGAAACGATTGGCTGAGTGCTCATGTGATCAGGCCTTTCCCATCTGGATTTCATCGTGCAGCACCGTGCAAGGACTGGCAGAAGCCACCGCAATAGAGTAACCCCGAAAAGGGGGTCTGGCGACATTCATTCCAACGGCTGAAATCGACGGGGAGGTGACATGCGACGGCTTGTAAAGGCGATTGATCTTGGTCTCGCCCATATCATGCGTCCTGCCCAAAGCGGTGTGGCGATCCTTGGGTTCCACGGGCTGATGCCGGACGACGGCGCGGATGGTGATGGTACGGTCGATCCCTATCAACCCTTCACCTGCTGCGATTTGGACCGGCTGATCACAAGCGCACGCGCGGCGGGGCTTCGCTTTATCTGCGGTCGCGACCTTGATCGACTGGCAACCGGGGGCCGGGCCGATAGCGGCACGGCGATCTGGCTGACCTTTGATGACGGTTACGCCAACAACCTTGGCGCCCTGCCGATTCTGCGCAAGCACTCGGTTCCTGCGACCTTTTTCATCACTTCGGGGGCCGTCGCCAGCGGCGACGCCTTCTGGTGGGATGTCCTTTATCGCGAGGGGCGCAGACGTAACCAAAGTATCCAAGCGCTCGCCGCACGCCGAGAGGCGTTGAAGGCATGCCCACCCGCCGCCATCCGCGCAACCTTGATCGCCGATTTTGGTGAGACTGCTTTTCGCCCCTGCGGAGATTTGGACCGCCCGATGACAGCGCCGGAACTCTCTGCTTTTGCGCGTGATCCGTTGGTGGAAATCGGGAATCACACCCAGAACCATGCCATCCTGTCTATCCTCCCGGAAGCTGATCAGCGTCGGGAAATCGCTGGTAGCCAAGATTTTCTGGCCCGTGTTACGGGCAATGCCCCGCAGGTCATCGCATACCCCAACGGCGGCGCCACGCCAGCGACGCTGCGGATCGCTGGCGAAAGCGGTTTGATGACGGGGGTTACATGTCTGCCCCACCGCAATGCCCTTCCGCCGCACCAATCGAGCGGCGAACAGATGGCCCTTGGCCGCTTCATGGGATTGCGTCACGATGCTATGGAACGCGAAACCCGGCTCGCCTTTGCGACACCTGCGCTTGCACAATACAACGCTGTGCGCAGCAGGCGCCCGCTTCTTGACCCGGACATGCCACATGACTAGTCGTTCGCCTGAACCGCCAGCCTTGCAGCATTTCTGTTTGATTGCCACAAGTGGTTTGGCATCCTGCGGTCAGAACCCGACCGCACATCCATCACCATCGGTTCAAAATCTGCCTGGTACAGATGCAGATTGGCGCGATACCAGTCAACGATTCCGGCAATATCATCGGGCAGGTGGCGCTTCGGTTCCCAGCCAAGCGCCATCATCTTGTTGCCACGCATGCCATAGCGACTGTCATTATGCGGCCGGTCGACACCGTGGCGCACAAACGTCTCTTTGGCGATCCCGATGCTATCCGCAACGAGGTTGATCACCTCCAGCACGGAATATTCGCGCGATGCCGGGATGTTGTAGACTTCATTGTCCTTTCCCTTCGCAAGAATTGCCGATGCCGCATGACAAAAATCTTCGACATGCAGAAAAGATCGTTTTGTCGCGCCCGTCCCGTGAATGGTGAAGGTGTTTCCCAGCAAGGCATCGCAGATCAACTTCGGGATCAGTTTTTCGGGATACTGACGGGTTCCATAAATGTTGTTCGCCCGCGTGATGCGAACTGGCAGGCCAAAGGATTGCGCGAAGCATTTCACGAACATCTCTGCCGCCGCTTTGGACGCAGAATAGGGATTCGTCGGGTTCAGCAGGGTCTTCGCCGTTGCGTCCATCTCGCGGCAGTCGCCATAAACTTCATCTGTGCTGATATGCAGGAATTGGCCGATGTCGCAGTCGACTGCCGCCTGGAGCAGATTGACCGTTCCCTCAATGTTCGAGCGCAGAAATGGCTTCACATTCCGGTAGGAATTGTCGACATGCGACTCCGCCGCTGCGTGAATCACAAGATCAGTGTTGCGCAGATTGGCCTTGAGCAGGGCAGGGTTCAACAGTGACCCTTCGACCAGCCTGACCTGACCCGATGCCACGGATTCGTCCAGATGCTCGCGCCGCGCCGCATAGCTGATTCGGTCGATAACCACGATTTCAGCCGTCGGATATTGCATACAAAAATGGTCAGTCATGTGGGACGCAATGAAACCGGCCCCCCCGGTAATCACAATCTTTCTCATCATTCCAAAATTCTCCAGCAGCAGTCCGGAGCAGCACAAAAATCTGATGGGATTCAACAAAAACCGAACCCAACGACCATTTGGCCGCTCAAAAAAACAATTTCAGTGCCCAAAAAATAAATGCGGGCAACTACTCAATCCGTCGTCGTCTAGGCTAAATAAGCATGCCCAACCCGAGCTGTCCTGCCTCAATGCAGTCGCTAATTTTTTATTAATATATGTTAGGATTCAGTTGCGAATGATGCAAGTCTTTCTTCGCGGCGGTCGGCAGGTCGTCCGCGTGTTCCGTTGGAAGCTGACGGTGGTCCACAGCCGCACGCCGGGCAGCAAGCGCGTGGAGTCGGGGGCCGCGAGAGATGACGTTGCATTGCTGCCTGACCAAAAGCAACAACACCAAGGAGCAGGCGAATGAAGCGAATTCATCCTAGTGGCGGCCATTTGATCGTTACTGGTGCATCCGGTTTTCTGGGCCGGGCCGTGGTGACGCAGGCTCAGGCGCAAGGATTGCGGGTAACGGCGCTGACCCGGTCCGACGTGGATTTGCGCGATCCACTTGCTTTGGCAGCGGTTATCGCCCGCACCACCCCTGACATGGCCATTGATGCTGCCGGTGTGGTGCCAGGTCCGAGCAATCCCGATTTTGCGGAAAACACGGTGCTGACGCAGGGGTGGCTCGACGCATTGGACCGTGTGCCACAACCGCCGCGCTTGGTTCTGGCAGGTTCCGCCGCCGTTTATGGTGATGGTGCCGCACAGCACCGTGCGACCCGCGAAACGGATCCGATGCTTCCTACAAGTGCTTACGGACGGGCAAAGCTGCTTTCGCTGGATCTTGCGGTGGCAGCGTGCGTGCAACGTGGATGCGACGTACAAACAGGGATCGTGTTCAATCTTATCGGCGAGGGGCAACCCCCACACATGGTTCCGCGCGTGTTTATCGAGCGAGCACTGGCCGCGAAAAACGGGCGGCTGGAGGTGGGTCACTGCGGCGATGTGCGTGATTTCATGCATATCTCAGATGCCGCAGATGCATTGATAGCGATGGCCACACATGGCGTGAAGGGCGATGTGTTGAATATCGCGACGGGCAGGCCGACAAAGATTTCCGAGGTTCTAGACATCATATGCGGGAGCGTCGGTGTTGCCTGGCATTCCCAACCCGATTCTGATGGGTTACGCGCCGATCACGTCTGTTACGGGGATTCGACCCTGTTACAAGAAAGAACGGGATGGCGGCAACAATTCAATCTGGAAACTGCATTGCTTCGTGCTGTCCAAGCGGCCCGCCACCAGAACCGGCGGTTTCAAGTCTGACGTTAACGGTTCGATCCCGGCATCTGCTGCATAGGATGAATCGATCTGGTTCTGAACGCAGTTGTTTCGCGGGATGCGCTTCGGGCCGAACATTCGTCGCCATGGCGGTGCCCGTTGCCCGGCTGAGAATTTCATCGCTGAGAAATCCGCGCGATGGCTGCTTGGTGACAAATATTTGGGAATGTTCTGAGGTTTCTCGCATGACAGTTGAATTTTGGATTTGATGTGTGCGTGTATGATGACCCCTTTCGCGAGGATAGGCGCGCATCGCGCTAAGTTGAATTGAGTCCGGCCATTTTCCCTCTTTGATACTCTACGGTGCCATATTATATCGTCGCGTAGATAAGTGGAGGAAGGGAATAGTGCAAAATCTGGGTCTCATGCTCCACGACGCTGCCCGCTTGATAAAGAGCGAGTTCGAAAGGCGCGCACGAGGGCACCGATTGTCGCTGATGCAGTGGCGAACCCTGGGGGCGCTGCATCGCAGTGACGGAATATCCCAGACTGCGCTGGCTGCGCGGGTCGAAGCAAGCCAAATGACGATGAGCGATATCATTGACCGGCTTGAAGCTGATGGGCTGGTGCGGCGCGAGAGCGATCCGTCGGACCGACGCGCAAAGCTCATCCGGATTGCCGATGCCGCCGGGCCGATCGTTGCGGACATGCACGCCATTGCCAACGATGCATATGCAACGGCATTGCAGGGGATATCGCCAGCGGATCTTGAGGGGCTGACCCGATCTTTGCAACAGATCGTGACCAATCTCGAAATCGCTGCAACTGAACACAAGGACGATGCCCGATGAATGCCCCCACGAAGCGCGTGGACGCAGTGGAGGAACCTGCTGCGCGCGCATCCACGCCGCCGGATGCAGTCATTGCGATGGAAGCTGACGCCAAACCTGCCCCGCCGGAGATACGCAAGCCGTCCAAACGCCGAACGCGCGCTTTGATGCTGTCCGTCCCGCTGCTTCTGATGCTTGCCGGGGGCTATGTCTGGCTGACCGGCGGTCGCTATGTGAGCACCGACAACGCCTATGTGCATCAACCGATCGTAAGCATTTCGCCAGATGTGTCGGGTCGCATCATCAAGGTCGATGTAACGGAAAATCAGGCAATTGCAGCCGGTGCCCGGATCTTTCAGATTGATCCGGTGCCATTCCGAATTGCACTGGACGAGGCTGATGCCGCCTTGGCTGCCGCGCGGCTCTCGGTCGGGCAGTTGCGCGCGGGTTATGCCACCGCGCAGGCGACGCTCGCCGCCGCCGAGCATATCAAGGATGTTCACAGCCGCGAATTTGAGCGCCAACAAACGCTTGCAGGACGCGGCATCGCGTCAGCCGCCGCATTGGACGAAGCGACAACGGCGGTCTATACTGCCGACAGCAATGTGAAACTGGCGCAGGCCGGTGTCGCCTCCGCGGCGGCGGCGCTCGGCGGTGATCCCGGGGTCGAGACCGACACATTCCCCGGCGTTCGTGCCGCAATCGCACGACGCGCCGCTGCGGAACGCGATCTTTCCATGGTAGACGTGGTTGCACCGGTCGCGGGCAACGTCAGCCAGATCGAAAGCCTGAATATCGGCCACTATGTAACGCCCGGCGTCAGCGTGGCCAGCATCGTCGAGACCGCCAACACCTGGATCGAAGCGAATTACAAGGAAACCCAGCTGGAAAACTTGCAAATCGGCCAACCGGTTGAGGTTGAGATCGACGCCTATCCGGGGGTTTCGTTGCATGGCACTGTTGAAAGCATAGGTGCGGCAACCGGGTCGCAATTCGCTTTGATCCCTGCGCAAAACGCCACCGGAAACTGGGTGAAGGTCGTGCAACGGCTGTCGGTGCGCGTCAGCGTTCTGCCCAACGCCAACCATCCCCTGCGCGACGGGATGAGCGCGAATGTGTCGATTGACACCGGATTCTCGCGCCTAGACAAACTGAAATGAGCGCGGCGCCCGGCCTGTCCAAACCGGCACTGGTGGTCGCACATCCCGGTTGGCTGACCGCAACAATCATGCTGGCGACAATCATGCAGGTGCTCGATACCACGATTGCCAATGTCGCATTGCCGCACATGGCTGCCAGTCTGGGGGCCGCACAGGATGAGATCACCTGGGTTCTGACCTCCTACATTGTCGCGTCGGCCATCGCGACTCCGGTGACGGGTTGGGTGACGGACCGCTTTGGGCGACAGGCGGTCTTTGCGGTTGCCATCGCCGGATTCACCTCGGCATCTTTGGCGTGTGGCATCGCAGGCAGCCTGCCGGAAATGGTCATTTTTCGTATCATTCAGGGCATTTTCGGCGCGGTGTTGGTTCCGTTGGCCCAAGCCGTTATCCTTGACATCAACCCGCGTGAGAAGATCGGGCAGGCCATGGCGATTTATGGCGCGGGCATCATGGTCGGCCCGATCATCGGCCCAACCCTTGGCGGTTGGTTGACCGAATCCTTCAACTGGCGGTTTGTCTTTCTGATCAACCTTCCTGTCGGTCTGTTGGCGCTGACGGGCGTAGTTGTGTTCTTGCCCAAAAACGCGTTGAAGCAGCGTCGGTTTGATTTCTTCGGTTTCGCGATGCTGGCGATGGCGGTCGGGGCGTTGCAACTTCTGCTGGACCGGGGCCAAACCGTAGACTGGTTCCAATCCGCTGAGATATGGCTTTACCTCGGCCTTTCAATCACCGGGTTCTGGGTGTTCATGGTCCACTGCTGGACCGCCAGCGACCCGTTTATCGACTTCAAGATCTTTGCGGATCGCAACTTCTCAATGGGCCTGATATTCATTTTCATCATCGGGCTTACGCTGTTCTCGGGGCTGGCACTTTTGCCGCCGCTTTTACAAAATCTGCTGGGATATCCGGTCATTACCACCGGCATTGTCATGGCCCCGCGCGGAGTTGGCACGATGCTGTCGATGATTGTTGTAGGACGGCTGGTGTCGCGTTTCGACCCCCGGCTCCTGATCAGCTTCGGGTTGGGGATGACGGCGTGGTCACTGTGGATGATGTCGGGGTTTGACATCAGCATGGACCGCCAGCCGATCATCATTTCGGGGCTGATACAGGGCTTTGGGCTGGGCTTCGTTTTTGTCCCGCTTTCAACCGTCACTTTTGCTACGCTGGCGTCCAGTTTTCGCGGCGACGCGACTTCGCTTTTCAGTCTTGTGCGCAATGTCGGCTCGGGCGTCGGTATTTCCATCGTGACGACCGTTCTCGCGCGGATGATCAGCGTGAACCATGAAGAGCTGGCCTCACGGCTAACCGCCGACGCGCCGCAGGTCGCCCATCTGGTGCCCGGTCTTTTATCCGCAAACCCGGTGATGGTGGCGCGGATCGACGGATTGGTAAGCCAACAGGCCGCAATGATCGCTTATGTCGACAACTTCCTGCTGATGCTGTTCTTTACGATTGCAGCTTTCCCTATCGTCTTTTTCCTGCGCGCCCCAAAACGCGCGGCACCCGCAAGCGTTCCGCCGCCGGAGCATTGAGCAGCGGCGGATTTGGTGTTCGGTCGCTCGCGTCCGGATTGGGGAGAAATGCCGGCCTTGCCCTACCCGGCGCGTTTGGCAACAGAACTGCGTCGGACCAAGGGGCAATCAACCTTGAGAATTGGGTATCGTTGACCATCGCCAAGCCCGCGTTGCGCAACCGCCCATTGGCCCATGGTGCGGTGAGGCAGGATCAGCGTCGTCAGTTGCGGGTGCAAATGCAGCGAAATTTCCTCGTCGTCATAGCCAACCACAGATACATCCTGCGGAATTCGAATACCCGCCTCTTTCAACGCCTCATAGCAGCCAACCGCCATCCGGTCGTTCTGGCAAAAGATCGCGGTGGGCGGATCGTCAAGCGCCAGCAGCTTTTGCGTGGCCTCGAAACCGGTATTGGCCGACCAGTTTCCCTCGATCACCAAGGCAGGGTCAAAGCCGATATCGGCAGCAGCAAGCGCGCGGCGGTAGCCTTTCAGCCGGTCGCGCGCGGCCTCCATCCACGGCTCACCGGTGATATGGCCGATGCGTCGGTGGCCATGGTCGATCAGGTGTTGCGTCGCGGTCTGCCCGCCGGCGATTTCGCTTGGGACAGCAGAAGGGAACCGGTGATCGTCGGTGTAACAATTCAACAGCGCAACGGGGATGGTCAAATTCTGGATGAATTGAGGCAAGTGAACCTTGCGTGTGAAAATCGTCATATAGACCAAGGCATCCGCGCCATTTTCTACCAGCGCGCGAATGGTTTTCTCCTCCATTTCCGGTGCGTTCATGGTTTGCGCAACCAAGATGACATCGCCCGCCGCCCATGTCCCTTGGCGCGCACCGTCGATGGCGACGACGGCCTCCGGGCTGGTGGCGAGTTGATCCACAACAAACGCGACGGTTCGGTATGGCTGCGTATCTGTGGCGGGGCCAAGCGGGGCGTTGGGCTGGATATGCGCGAAACTTGGTGCGGCATAGCCTAAACTGCGCGCCGCCTCGATCACACGAAGGCGCGTATCTTCCGAGATTTTGACTCCAGCAGTGGAATTCAGCACAAAGGAAACCGTCGCCTGAGAACATCCCGCAGCCGTGGCCACATCCGTCATCGTGACACGGCGCTGACCCTTTGTGCGGCCAAGCTGCGGCTCGGTCGGGGTAATTTTCGCAACATCCGACGCCAATCTGCTTCCTTCAGAACTCAAACCCGTTGCGAGAGGGACCGCACCAAGTTTGCGGGAATCCATCCCACAGGCACGATGCACGGGGGCAGGGGAATGTGCAATTGATAATCATAAATTTAGATTGACTAATAATTATTAACGATGCAGGCTTTGCAGGTCGATCACACGAATGACTCTTGGGAGGAGCTTCAGATGACTTTATCGCGCCGTCATTTCATTATTACCGCGGCGGGAGCCGCTGCTGCCTCTGCCTTCGCGCAGGCTGCTTTTGCTGATCTGCCAAAACTGGCGAAGAAGGAAACCTACAAGGTTGGCTTCGCCCAGACCGAAAGCAACAATCCTTGGCGTTTGGCCCAAACCGCCTCGATGCAGGATGAGGCCGCAAAGCGCGGCTGGCAGTTGGTTTACACCGATGCCGCAGGTTCGGCAGCCAAGCAGGTTTCCGATGTCAACTCCATGATCGCGCAAGGCGTTGATCTGATTTTCCTCGCCCCGCGTGAAGAAAAGCCGTTGATTCCGGCGATTTTTGCCGCCCGTGATGCGGGTATTCCGGTCATCCTGCTGGACCGCAGCGTTGACGCAACCCTTGCCAAGCCCGGTGTGGATTACGTTACGTTCATCGGTTCCGACTTTATCGAGGAAGGCAAACGCGTCGGCGATTGGCTGGTGGCGAACGCCAATGGAAAATCCAAAATTCTTGAGTTGGAAGGCACCACCGGTTCGTCACCCGCCAATGACCGCAAAAAAGGTTTTGACGATGTGATTGCCGCCAATTCCGGCTTTACCATCCTTGCCTCACAGTCCGGTGATTTTGCCCGCGACAAGGGGCGTCAGGTCGCTGAAACCCTGCTGCAAGCGCATCCCGATGCCGATGTCATCTATGCCCATAACGACGAAATGGCGATTGGCGCGATTTCCGCGATTGAAGCTGCGGGCAAAGTGCCGGGCAAGGATATCTTGATCCTGTCCATTGACGGCGGAAAAGAGATCGTACAACTGATCATTGACGGGAAAGTGGCTGCCGCTTGCGAATGTAGCCCGCTGTTTGGCCCCAAAGCCTATGACACCGCGGTTGCCTATGCGGCTGGCGATACGATTCCCGGCAAGCTGATCAACCCTGACCGCTTCTATGACGCAACCAACGCGAAAGAGAGCTTGGCGGCGGCCTACTGATCGGGTCATAATCACCGAAACATGCTGGTTCCTGCCGTGTGGTTTCCGATACTTGGCCGCATGGACCCGCGATTAAATTTCCTGCCCGCCGACATTATACCGGCGGGCAGAGATGAAAATTCTGCGTAGGGTAGCCGATGACGACACCCCTTCTGTCGATGCAAAACATCTCAAAGCATTTCGGCGGCACGCCTGCGCTTACCGAAGCGTCGCTGACCGTCGACGCGGGGGAGGTTCATGCCCTGATCGGGCAGAACGGTGCCGGTAAATCAACGCTGATCAAGATCCTCACCGGATATTACACCAAGGACAGCGGGCGAACCCGATACCAAGGCGACGATTTCACCCCTGCATCGCCCAAAGCGGCACAGGCCGCAGGCATCAGTACCATCTATCAGGAGGTCAATCTGGTGCCGATGCTTTCGGTAACCGAAAACATCTGTCTCGGGCGTGAACAGCGGCGTTTTGGTCTGTTGGATTGGCATGCAATGCAGGTGGAGGCGACACAGCTTCTGGCCCGGTTTGGCATCGCCATTGACATGACCCGCCCGGTTGGCAGCTATAGCACGGCAACTCAGCAAATGATCGCCATCGCCCGCGCCATCGGATTCTCCGCGCGGCTGGTGATTATGGACGAGCCAACCTCATCGCTGGACGAACGCGAAACCGAAGTGCTGTTTCAGGTGATCCGGGGCCTCAAATCGGATGGAGTTTCGGTGATTTTTGTCAGCCACCGGCTCGATGAGCTATATGCCGTCTGCGATCGTGTCACCATCATGCGCGATGGGCGCACCGTGAAAACCGGCTCAATGGCCGAAGTGGACAAGCTGGAACTGGTGTCCACAATGCTTGGCCGCGATGTGGCGCGCAGTGCGGGGCGGACGACCGGGTTCGGCGCACCCGCTCACGCGGCGGGAGCCGTGGTGCTGTCAGTGCAGGGGTTGAGCAATGGTCATTCGGTGAAAACCGTTTCGCTCGACGTTCGGCAGGGCGAGATAGCCGGGCTTGCAGGCTTGCTCGGATCAGGGCGCACGGAAACCGCGCGGATGATCTTTGGCATTGATCCCGCCACCGCAGGCAAAATGACCATCGCGGGGGCAGCGCATCGACCGCGGCAACCCGCCGACGCCATCGCCGCAGGTCTGGGCTTTTGCACCGAGGATCGCAAAGTCGAAGGTATTGTGCCGGATATGAGTGTGGCGGACAATATGATGTTGGCCTTGATGCCGGCGCTGTCGCGTTCTGGCATTGTCGATGAAGCCCGGCAGCGAGAGATTGTCGCAGGGTTTATTCAAAAACTGGGGATCAAATGCACGGGGCCGGGGCAAAAAATCCGAGAGTTGTCGGGCGGCAACCAGCAAAAGGTCTTGTTGGCACGCTGGCTGGCGATGTCGCCGCGTCTGCTGATTTTGGATGAACCGACACGCGGAATTGACGTGGGCGCCAAGGATGAGATTCAGCGCCTGATCCGCGAACTGGCCGATCAGGGGCTGGCGGTGCTGATGATCTCCTCGGAACTTGAGGAGGTGATCGAGGGGGCCGACAGCGTGTTCGTGCTCCGCGATGGTCATAGCGTCGTGCATCTGACCGCCGAGCAGCGCAGCGAATCTGCCGTGCTCGCCGCGATGGCCGAAGGGGACGCGCATGGCTGAGCAGGTGAACGATTTTCTGCGTCGCTATGGCACGCTGGCGGCCCTTGGCTTGCTGATCCTGCTCAACCTTTTGATAACCCCGAATTTTGCCACGTTGCAAACGCTGAATGTCAATCTGACGCAGGTGGCGACCATTGTGATTGTCGCGGTGGGGATGACACTGGTGATCGCGACTGGCGGGATTGACCTGTCGGTTGGCTCTCTGATGGCGATTGCGGGGGCTTTGGCGCCGATGGTGTTCATGGGCAAGATCGTGGCAATCGGCAATATCTATGTGGCTGTGGCGCTTGCGATGTTGGTGGCCGTGGTGGCGACAACCATTCTGGGCGCGTTCAACGGCTTTTTGATTGCGCGCTACCGCATCCAACCCATTGTTGCCACGCTGGTCCTGTTCATCGCCGGGCGCGGCGTGGCGCAGGTTATCACCAACGGCAATCTGCAAGTGTTCAAGGTGCCGGAGTTTCAATTCATCGGCCTTGGCCGCGTATTGGGCATTCCGGTGCAGGTGATCCTGATGCTGGTTTTCGTTGCGCTGGCCGTGTGGATTTTAAGGCGCAGCCTGTTTGGTCGGCAACTGTTGGCGGTTGGCGGCAATGAAAAGGCCGCGCGCTTGTCAGGGATCAGCACAAGGCGCATCAAGATAGCGGTCTATGCGATTTCGGGCTTCCTCGCCGGGGTCGCGGGGCTGGTGGTGATTGCCATCAATTCGGCCAGTGACGCCAACCTTGTCGGCCTTGGGATGGAGTTGGACGCGATTGCCGCTGTCGCAGTTGGTGGCAACCTGCTCAGCGGTGGGCGCGCGACCGTGTTCGGCACCTTGATCGGCGCTCTGACCATCCAACTGGTGCGTTATACGCTTTTGGCAAATGGCGTACCGGATGCTGCGGCTTTGGTGGTGAAAGCCGCGATCATCATCCTTGCGGTCTGGCTGCAACAACGCGGGAGGGCGGCACAATGAAACCCGTTGGCAAATTGATGGCAAGTTACGGCGTGGTTATGGCTTTGGCGGCGCTGATCCTGTTCGGCTGGCTGCGCTATGACTACTTTCTGGGCAGCTTCAATGTGCTCAGCGTGCTGCGTTACAATTCGATGTTTGCGATGGTGTCTCTCGGTATGTGCTTTGTGATCATGACCGGCGGGATTGATCTTTCGGTTGGCTCCACTGCCGCTATGTCCAGCGTGATTGCCGCCTATGCAAGCCCCTATGGTGCTGTGCCGGGCCTGCTGGCGGGTCTTGGCGCGGGGCTGGCGGTAGGGGTGTTGAACGGGGTGATCGTGACGCGGTTGCGGATCATGCCGTTTATTGCCACGCTTGCGACCATGCTGGCGGCGAGCGGTGCTGGCCTGCTGTTTGCGGGCAATCAATCGGTATCGGTGTCCTATGAAAGCGGCTTTACCGCGCTTGGCCAAGGCAATCTTCTGGGCTTTCCGGTTCCGGCAATCATGGCGATCATCGCCTATGCGGCGGGGTCGGTGGTGCTGAACCTGACAAGCACCGGACGCACCGTTCTGGCGATTGGCGGCAATGAGGATGCCAGCCGCCTGATGGGCCTGCCTGCCGACCGCGTGACCTTTCTGGCCTATTTGGCTTCGGGTGGGCTGGCGGGGCTGGCGGGGGTAATTCTGGCCGCGCAATTCGGCGCGGGCCAGCCGATCGAAGGCGTGGGCTGGGAGC
>NZ_JAKDLJ010000413.1 GCF_030452865.1 Pseudorhodobacter sp. | reverse complement strand
ACTACCACATGGGCGATGGTTTGTGCCGTCTTGTTACCGGCTGGTCGACGACCAAGGCCGATGTGGACGGGTTGCTAAAGGCGTTCCGGGGCTAACGCGGCTCATCCGGGCATGAACGCGCGCACCAACTCGGCACATTCCGCCGCGTGGGTGATCGGCAGCATATGCCCCGCTTTCGCAACCGTGGCGCGCTGCACCTGCGGCAAGCGGCGGGCGAGTTCGCGGTTGATCGCGTCGATGATCGCGGGGGATTCTGCCCCTTGCGCCAGCAATACCGGAATGCCCAACCCCTCCAGCCGACCATAGGCCAGCATCCCCGCCGCATCCCGCAGCAGGGTCTCGTTTTGCGCCGCGATCAGATGCACCCGCGCCGCGATATAGGCGCGTTGCGCCGGCGGGGTATGGTCGAAAGGCTGTCCCCTGCCCCAGATGGCTTGAAACGATGCCGCCGCCGCCATGCTGTCACCCTGCATCAACGCCGTGGCATAGGGTTCGTGCATCGCCTCATGCGCGGCAAACTCCGGCCCCTCCGCGGCTCGCGCGGCGCAAAACAACACCGGCTCAAACAGCGACAGGCTGGCGACACGCTCCGGAAGTTCCAAAGCGATGCGAAGCGCGACGGTTGCACCGAAACTGTGGCCGATCAGATGCAAGGGCGCGTCTCCCATGCGCCCCATCAGCGCGATCGCCTGCTGCGTCGCGCGGGTGTGAAAATCACCCGCCCCGTCCCAGTCGCCGCTGCGCCCGTGGCCGAGCATATCGGGGGCGGTGAGTGTCAGTCCGGGCAGTTCCGCCGCCATACCCGCCCAAGCGCCGGAATGGGCCAGCGTGCAATGCAGCGCCAAGGCTTGCACCTCGCCCGCGCCAAACACCCGCCAATGCGTCGGCACACCCGCGCAATCCGCATCTGGCATCAGAGCTTGCCGCCCAGATAGAGGTCCAGATCCTCCAACCGGTCCTGCCCCCAGAACTTCTGCTCCCCCACAATGTAGAACGGGACGCCGATGACCCCGCGGGTCACCGCCTCCTCCAGATTGGCGCTATAGGCTTCGGCCCCTGCCAACATTCCGCGATCTGCGACGTCCGGATCAAATCCGGCTTCCACCAATGCGGCCCGGATCACATCATCATCCGCCACATTGCGACCCTCCACCCAACAGGCGCGGGCGAGTGCATGCACCAGCACACCCATATCGCCCCCGCCCGCCGATTGTGCGGCGATCACCGCATAAGAGGACGGCGCGCGGTTGGTGGGAAAGAATGCCGGGCGGTCCGACATCGGCAGCCCCAGTTTCCGCGCCTGACGCCGCCGGTCCTGCGCTGCATATTCGCCGCGTGCGGGATGGGTTTCTGCGGGCTTTCCCATGCGGGCGAACAGCGTCGGGCCGTCAACCGGCTTATAGGTGATCTGCGCCCCATGTTTCGCTGCGATCTGTTCCAGCCGTGTCCCGGCGAGATAAACGAAGGGGGAAATCGTCGCAAAGTAGTAATCAATCCCGGTCATTTCGCTGCTTCCTTTATCCGTGAGGTTTGCAAGACCCTAGCCGGGTGGTAAGCGGTGTCAACGCCGCGCGATTCCATGAACCCACCGACAAAGGACCGGACAATGGCCACCATCAACGAACCCAAGCTGATCTCCGGCAATGCCAACATGCCTCTGGCCCAGTCGATCGCACGGCGGATGTCACTGCATCGGGGCATGTCGGTCGGTTTGGTCGATGCGCGGGTCGAACGGTTCAACGACGGAGAGATTTTTGTCGAAGTGTTCGAAAACGTGCGGGGGGAGGATATGTTCATCATCCAGCCAACCTCGAACCCGGCCAATGACAACCTGATGGAACTCCTGATCATGACCGACGCCTTGCGCCGGTCTTCTGCATCACGGATCACCGCAGTCGTGCCCTATTTCGGCTACGCTCGTCAGGACCGTCGCACCAAGGCGCGCACCCCGATTTCTGCAAAATTGGTGGCGAATATGATGGTGGAGGCGGGAATTGAGCGGGTGTTGACGCTGGACTTGCATGCGGCGCAGATTCAGGGGTTTTTCGATATTCCGGTGGACAACCTTTATGCCTCGCCGATCTTTGCGCTGGATATCATGCAACAGTTCAAGGGTTGCCTGTCGGATATGATGGTGGTTTCCCCCGACGTGGGTGGCGTAGCCCGTGCGCGGGAACTGGCAAAGCGCATCAATGCGCCGCTGTCTATTGTCGACAAACGCCGCGAAAAGGCGGGCGAAGTGGCCGAAATGACGATCATCGGCGATGTCTCCGGCAAGAAATGTATCATCGTGGACGATATGTGCGACACCGCAGGGACCCTGTGCAAAGCCGCCGAGGTGCTGCTGGAAAATGGCGCGTCAGAGGTTCACGCCTATATCACCCACGGCGTCATGTCCGGCCCGGCGGTGGAGCGGGTGACGAATTCGGTCATGAAGTCACTGGTCATCACCGATTCCATTGCGCCGTCCGACGCGGTGCGCAATTGCGCCAATATCCGGATTCTGCCAACCGCGCCAATGTTCGCGCAAGCGATCCTCAATATCTGGAATGGCACCTCGGTTTCTTCGCTGTTTGAGACGGAAACCCTCAGCCCGATCTATGAGGGGCTTTACAACCGGGGCTGATCCTGTCCGGGGCGTGCGATTTGCCCGAAGATCGCACTTAATACAATTCCCAATCCTCGTCATCGACGATCCGCCCGATGGCCATCCAATCGGCGCGCACCCGTGCAACGCGCGTGTCGCCCCAGGTCTTGAACACTAGATGAAAGCCTGACGGTGTGATCTTTTCCGCCGATAGATCCGCGCGGGAATTGGTTTTCTGATCCATGTCCCACATGGTCATCGCGACCGTGACCGCAGGCGATTCCACGAAACTTTCGGTGAATTTCACGATATGGCGGCTTTCACGCGGGCCGCTTCCCGTCCACATCGCGCCACCATCCGCGAAATCCGAAAACAAGACCCGAGAGCCCTGATCGACCCCGATCCTTTGGGACGGAAATTTCTTCATATCCAATGGTCCTGCAATCGTCACACCCTACGTTAACCCGCGCCGAAATGACGATCCCGCAAAAGCGCAAGGATCGCAACACCG
>NZ_JAKDLJ010000054.1 GCF_030452865.1 Pseudorhodobacter sp. | reverse complement strand
GAAATTCGGGCCAAGGCCGGTCCAGTAAAGCCATGGGACATCAAAGGCCGGACTGCGATAGAGTTGCGGCAGGGCGAAAATTGTGGCCCCAGCGATGAATGTCCCCCACCAGGTCAGCCGCAGGAAAACAAGTCCCAG
Organism: Pseudorhodobacter sp.; assembly: GCF_030452865.1. GTDB lineage: Bacteria > Pseudomonadota > Alphaproteobacteria > Rhodobacterales > Rhodobacteraceae > Pseudorhodobacter. Next base: position 13,519 of record NZ_JAKDLJ010000054.1, on the reverse strand, counting down.
AACGGAAGCCAGGGCGATGGAATGCAGGATACCGAAGAATATGAACTCTCGCGGCATCACAAAGTAGGTCGCGACAGTGATCAGCGCGGCACAGCCAACAAGTACCGCCAACCGCCGCGTGTATTTCGGCCAATTCACCGAAACCGGATGCGCGAGAAACAGGCTGAACCCCGCCAGCGCCATGAAACTGCCCGCAACCACCCGCGCGAACAGCGCCCAGAAACCGGAAACGGCGGTAGCGGGGCCGATATAGCCGAACATGCCGAGATCAAAGGTGAAATGATAGATCACCATGCCGATCACGGCCAGTCCTCGCGCCGCATCCAGCCAGATTACACGCCCCTGATTTGCGATTCTGTGCGCCTTGCCATCACCCCTGCCCTCTGCGCATAACCGAATCCGGCCGTGATGCCGACCCCAAATCTGCGACCTGCCTTTCGCTTTGGCCGCGCAGTATCGGGCGGAGAACCGGGTACGAATTTTCATTTTGTGGTTTGACCGTTTGATCGCGTTGCGCAACCGACCTCGGCGTTGGGAGAGCTCACCTTGATACCAGCAGGTCGCTTCCGCGGCTTGAGGTTGCCGGGTGTGCTACTCGGTATCGCCCAGCAAATTGTCAAAACGCGCCATCTCCTTCGCCATTTTTGCTTGAATCGCTTTCATCAGATCCTTCGCGCGGAGCATCCCGTCATTCCAGCCAGCGATTTGTTTCAGGCCGTCAGCCAGCGGATGGTCGCGTGCAAAGGTAATGGCCTGTTTGATCCCGGCAATCGCCAGCGGTGATTTCGCCGCAATGTCCTGCGCCAAAGCAAAGGCCGCGGCAAGCGTTGTGGCATGGTCAGGATGAACGGCTTTGACCACGCCCCAATCTTTCGCCTCCGCAGCGGAAAAGCGATGCCCGGCATAGGCCAATTCAGGCACGACTCCGGTGCCATCAGCTTTGGCAGGCGCTGCAGCGTGCCGACATCGGCGGCCATGTCGATATGCACTTCCTCAATCGCGAAGCTGGCATCTGCCGCCGCGATCCTGATGTCGCAGACGCAGCGTCAGCGTTTCAGCGGGTAGCGGAAAGCTTCGTCATAGCGCGGGCCATCCGGGGTCAGCGTCGATTGATAAAGCACCAACTCCGAAGCCTGCCACGGACCTGCGCGAAATCCGGCGCCGTTGACAACGGCGCGTTCCAACCGCGTCGCCGCTTCCGGGTTGAGGGCAGCAAAACGGCCCAGTGTGACATGCGGCACAAAACGGCACGCGGGCAGGGTGACGCCCGCGATGCGCGCGCAGCGTTCGACTTTGGATTGCAGGTGGGTCAGGGGTTCGGACGGATCCACAGCCGCCCAGACCGAATGGGGTTTGCCTTTGCCGAAGATGCCAAAACCCGACAGCGACAGCGTAAAACCGGCGCTGCGAAGCGCAAGCAATTCCTCATGCACCGCTTCCAGAACAGCGTCACTTTGTTCGCCAAGAAATCCGAGCGTGAGATGGAACTGCGCCGGGTCAACCTTGCGTGGGATCGGCAAGAGGAACTGCTGCACAGCCAATTGACTGCGCACCTCGTGAGGTACGTCGAGCGCGACGAAAACCCGCATCATGTCGCGCGTCCTATCGCGTCGGTCACCTCCGGCCGTATCGGCCCTTCGCGCGGCGGGTCGATCAGGGTTGTGAACATGCGCTCCGCCGGTCGGGGCCGACAGCCGCCGCCCCAGTCCAGCGCGCGCAGAACCGCCTCAGCGGGCGCAGGCAGGTGGTCTGGAACAAACTCCCCCGCCAATTCGGCCCAGACGCGGCTCCAGCAGCGGCCAACCGACCAGGGATTATAGCCGCCGCCGCCCAGAACCAGGAAGCGCGGCGCGAGCCCGAGCAAGGCCCGCACCACCTCGACATGTGCGTTGTTCGAAAGCCCAAGCCGTGCTAGCGGGTCTTCCTCCAGCGCGTCGGCTCCGCATTGCAAAACCACGGCGTCGGGCTTGAAGCCAACAACACTTGGCAGGATGGCGCGGCCCAGCACCGCCCGCATTTCGGTATCGTTGAAGCCGCGCGGCACCGGGATGTTGATGCAGTTGCCCGCACTCGCCGCACCGGTAAACGGCCAGCGCCCCGCCTCATGCACCGAAATCAGCAATGTATCGGGATCACCGGCAAAGCCCGCTTCCACCCCGTCGCAATGATGCGCGTCGATGTCGACATAGGCGATGCGGCGCGCGCCGTTCTGGCGCAGAACCTTCATCCCCAGCACTATGTCATTGAGGTAACAAAACCCGTTCGCCCGGTCGGGAAGCCCGTGATGGGTGCCACCCCCCGGTACATAGATCACCCCACCATCGCGCAACAACTCTGCGGCAAGCATCGTGCCGCCTGCGCCAGTTGCGGGGCGACGAAAGACCTCGCGATAAACCGGGTTCGACAGGGTGCCAAGGTGATACTGTCGGCGGTCAGTGTCGGTCGCGAAGCCCCGCGCTTCGGCGGAAAGGAGTGCTGCGATATAGTCCGGCGTATGCCACAGATGCAGTGCCTCCGGCTTGGCGCGCGGACTGGCCCGATAACGCCCCGCAAGCCAGCCCATTGCACCGCAGAGGTCGATCACCGTCGAGACGCGCGCCACCCGCAACGGATGCCCCGGCCCGTAGGAGGAGCCGCGATAAATCCCGGACCCGATGAACAGCGGGGTATTGGCGGCGACTGCTGACATTTCCCCAACTCTTGGCGCTGCATTGCTGACAAAGAAAGGTTGCTGGCTTGAAATTTCAAGCATTTTCAGGCAATCTTAACCAATAAGCCGAAAGAATGCTGCCCAATGGGCAGGTATGGCACGGGCAGTGGGTAACAGGTAGATCATGTCGAACACAAAGAACAATGGCACTGGCCCGGCCAGTTGCAGCCAGTTTGGCGCGCTGTGCTGGCGGCCGGGGGAAAACGGGGCAGAGGTGCTGTTGATTTCCAGCCGCGAAACCGGGCGTTGGGTGATTCCGAAGGGTTGGCCGATGACGGGACGCAGCGGCCCGGAGGCGGCGGCGATCGAGGCGTGGGAAGAAGCCGGGGTGACCGGCCCGATCATGCCCGATCATCTGGGATGCTTCACCTATGACAAGATCCTCAAACGCGATACCGATGCGGAACGGGTGCAGCCTTGCACCGTGGAAGTCTATCCTTTGCAGGTGACCAGCATCGCGCCGACATTTCCGGAATGTGATCAGCGCCGCCGCCAGTGGTTTGCACCCGAAATGGCCGCGCAGCAGGTGGCGGAGGAGGAGTTGCAGGCGCTGCTCATCGGGTTCCGGCCACCGCTTTTGCAGGGTATGCGCCAAGGCGGTCGGGCTTGATTCCGCTTGCGAATAGCTTAGGTAGGAATATAGGCCCGAACCAGAAATCTGAAAGGGCAGCAGCAATCTCTCAGGTTTTCGATGATACGCTATTCGCTCAAATGTGCCGCCGATCATGGCTTTGACAGCTGGTTTCAATCGGCCGCCGCGTTTGATGTGCTTTCAAAGGCGGGTCATGTCACCTGCCCCGAATGTGACAGTGACCAGATCAGCAAGACCCTGATGGCCCCGGCGGTTTCATCGACGCGCAATCCGGGTGCGGTGGGTGCGGCCCAGGGCGCGCTGACAACCCCGGCGAATGCGCAGGAAAAGGCACTTGCCGCCCTGCGGGCAGAGGTGGAAGCGAACTCCGACTACGTTGGCAAGAGTTTTGTGACCGAGGCGCGCAAAATGCATGAAGGCACCGCTACCCCGCGCGCCATCCATGGTGAGGCGCGGCTGGAAGACGCCAGAAAACTGCTGAGCGAAGGGGTGCCGGTGATGCCCTTGCCTTTCATGCCACCGCGCAAGGCGAATTGAGGGCGCGCGGGTTTTGGCGCTGCTGCGTGATTTTGCGCAGGGCGGCGGCCCGTCATGCGGTTGCAGCTTTTGGAAAAATGCAGGGTGAATTGTTTTGGAAAAATGCAGGGTGAATTGCGCTTATTCGGTTTCCTGCCCGCGATAGATCCAGCTATGATCCCGAAACGTCAATTTTCCCGTTGCAAAAAGGTTATTCCATGGCCCTTCCCGACGTTCTTGTCGCACATCTGATCGACACGATCAAAAGCAACGATTTGTCAGGGCGTTTTGCGATGTTGGGGCGGCAACGCTGGATTGGTACGCGCAAAGGCGCATCGGCGCGCCTGTTGGCCGATACGATGGCCAAATATCTGCCGGGCGTGACCGAAGATGCCCTGCACAACGCTGACGATGCCTATTCGGAAGCCCTGTTCAAGGTGCTGGGCTTTTCACAGGTCGACAGCATCGACTATTCGCCGTTCGAAGGGGCGAGCATCGTCCACGACATGACCAAAAAACTGCCGAAGGAGCTGCGCGGCGCGTTTGACGTGATCTATGATGGCGGCACCTGCGAACATATTTTCGAACTGCCGAAAGCCTATGCCAATATCGACAAGGCGCTGAAACCCGGCGGCGTGTTGATCGGGCATTCGCCGTGCAACAACTGGATCAACCATGGATTCTACCAGATTTGTCCGGAAATGATTTATGGCTACTGGGAGAAGGCGCGCGGCTATGAGGTGATCGACGTTATCCTGCAACCCTTCCGCCCGGCCGTGGCATTGAAGGGTGTCAGGACGACCAATCCGAATGTGACGGGTGTTCGCCCGCGTTTGCTGGGGGTGCTGCCGGAAAACGCGCCGGTAATGATCAATTATGTGGTGCGTAAACCGCTGACCAAGAAGAAGCGCGGCGGCGGCGTCTATCAGACCGACTATATGAACAAATGGGATGATGCGGAGGCAGGGGCGGACGCCGAGGCATAGTGGCTTAGCCCGGCTTCACGCTGGCGGTCACATAATTCACCGACAGGTCGCGCGCCGATAGCGACCAGCCCCAGGTGATCGGGTTGAACACCATGCCCTTTCGGTCGACCGGGCGCATGCCTGCCGCTTCCAGCATGGCATAAAGCTCATCCGGGGTGATGAATTTCGACCAGTCATGCGTCCCTTTCGGCAACCATCGCATTACCCATTCCGCCCCGACAATGCCCATCATGAAACTTTTTGGATTGCGGTTGAGGGTGGAACAGATCATCAACCCGCCGGGTTTCAGCAGCCCATGACAGGCGGTCAGAAATGCCTGTGGGTCGGCAACGTGTTCGACTACCTCCATATTCAGTACCACGTCAAACACCTCTCCCGCGACCGCCAAATCCTCTGCCGCGCAGTGGCGGTAGTCAATCGTCAGGCCCATTTGTTCGGCATGCACCTGTGCCACCGGTATGTTGCGCGCTGCCGCATCGGCGCCCACGACCTCTGCGCCAAGCCGCGCCATCGGTTCCGACAACAAGCCACCACCGCAGCCGATATCGAGCAGGCGCAAACCCTTGAACGGCAGTGGCTGCCTCAAATCGCGGTCAAACTCCGCCGCGATCTGGGCGGTGATATAGTCCAATCGACAGGGATTGAGCATATGCAGCGGTTTGAATTTCCCTGCTGGATCCCACCACTCCGCCGCCATTGCCTCAAACTTCGCGACTTCGGCGGGGTCGATTGTGTTCAGGGTCATCGGGCGCTCCTTATGATCTTGCGGTTTGCGGCGGGGACGGGCAGGCTTCGGGATACTATATAGGATCATCATGGACCAGAGATCAGGCCAAAAGAGCGCAGCGCAGTTTTTGTACCCGCCCCTCGACCCGTTCGATCAAAAGATCATGGAGGTTGGCGGCGGCCATAAGATTTATGTCGAACAATGCGGGCGGCCTGATGGTGTGCCGGTGATGGTGGTGCATGGCGGGCCGGGGGGCGGATGCAGCCCGGCGATGCGGCGTTATTTCGACCCCGCGTATTATCGGATCATCCTGTTTGACCAGCGTGGTTGTGGCCGCTCCCGCCCGCATGCCAGCGTGGAGGAGAACACCACCTGGCATCTGGTGGCGGATATGGAAGCGATCCGGACAACGCTTGGCCTTGGCCCGGTCATTCTGTTTGGTGGCAGTTGGGGCGCAACCCTCGCACTGGTTTATGCGATCACCCACCCCGAACACGTCGCGCACCTGGCATTGCGCGGCGTGTTCACCATGACGCAGGCGGAGCTGGATTGGTTCTATGGCGGTGGTGCGGGGCGGTTTTTCCCAGAGTTGTGGGCGCGGTTTGTGTCGGTGATTCCCGAAGGGGAGCGCGGTGATTTGATCGGCGCCTATCACCGGCGCTTGTTTTCCGGAGATATGGCCGAGGAGATGCGTTGTGCGCGGCTGTGGGCGAATTGGGAAAACGCGCTCGCCACAATCACAGGGCAAGCGGCGCAGGGCGAAGGCCCGTCCGAGTACGCCCGCGCCTTCGCCCGGTTGGAGAATCACTATTTCGTCAATCGCGGGTTTCTGGATCGGGATGGCTGGATATATGATCAGCGCTCGCGGATCGAAGCCATCTCCGCCGATGTTGTGCAGGGCCGTTACGACATGGTGTGTCCGCCCGCTGCGGCGTACCGGCTGACGCAGGGTTGGGCCAATGCGCGGCTTCATATGATCCCTGTCGCGGGCCACGCGCTGTCTGAGCCGGGAATTTCTGAGGCGCTGGTGCGGGTGATGGATGGGTTGCGACGTTAGGGGCGGGCATGGTCGGGGTGAACGCCGACCTGCGGTTGGGCGATTGGGACTTGCCAAGCCCGACTGATGCGCCTATATCCGCATCAACAGCAGTTTCAGGGTCCAAACCTGAACCTACCGACCTACCTCGCGGGCCTGTTGGCCCGTTTTTTGTTTTTGGGATACCCAATGTCTGACCTGATCGCCAAAACCGCCATTGATCGCCGCTTGGCGGAGATTATCACCCCGACCATCGAAGGGCTGGGGTTCGAGTTGGTGCGTGTGCGCTTGATGAGCGGCAAGACCAAGGTTTTGCAGATCATGGCGGACCGCCCTGAGGGCGGCATCATCGTTGAGGATTGCGCCACGATTTCGACGGCTGTTTCTGCGGTGCTGGATGTCGAAGACCCGATTGAGGATAATTATACACTTGAAGTATCGTCCCCCGGTATCGACCGCCCGCTGACCCGGCTTAAAGACTTTGATATGTGGGCCGATTATGAGGCGCGGATTGAGACGACTGAGTTGATCGACGGCCGCCGCCGCTTCAAAGGCATGTTGCGCGGCATTGAGGGCAATGAGGTGTTGATCGAGATTGAAGAAGGCAAGGAGCCGATCACCATCGGCTTGCAGTTCGATTGGCTTTCCGATGCCAAGCTGATTCTGACCGATGAGCTGATCGCGGAAATGCTGCGTCAAAAGAAAGCCAGCGGCAATTATGACGTAGCGGATTTCGATGAGATTGAAGAGTCTGAAGCGGATGAGGCTGACGTGGCCGACACCCCTGTAACGAAGCACTAACGGCAACAAAGCCGCCCTCTGGGAGAGAAACGAATGGCAATTACCTCAGCAAACCAGCTTGAACTGTTGCAAACGGCTGAGGCCGTGGCGCGGGAAAAGATGATTGACCCCGATCTGGTCATTCAGGCGATGGAAGAATCGCTCGCCCGTGCGGCAAAGTCGCGTTACGGCGCGGAGCTGGATATTCGCGTGGCGATTGACCGGCGCACCGGACGCGCGACGTTTACCCGCGTACGGACGGTTGTGGGCGATGATGAGGTTGAAAACTATCAGGCCCAGATGAACGTCAAGGATGCCAAGGCGCATTTGGCCGACCCGCAGGTTGGCGATGAGATTATTGACGAAGTGCCGCCCGTTGATCTGGGCCGAATCGCGGCGCAATCGGCCAAGCAGGTGATCTTGCAGAAGGTCCGTGAAGCCGAGCGTGACCGCCAGTTCGAGGAATTCAAAGACCGCAAAGGCACCATCATCAACGGTCAGGTCAAGCGCGAGGAATATGGTAATATCATCGTCGATATTGGCCGGGGTGAGGCGATTCTGCGCCGGAATGAGAAAATCGGCCGCGAATCCTATCGCCCGAATGATCGTATCCGTTGCTATATCAAGGATGTGCGCCGTGAAGCACGCGGCCCGCAGGTGTTCCTGAGCCGGACCGACCCGCAGTTCATGGCGGAACTTTTCAAGATGGAAGTACCTGAGATTTACGACAATATCATCGAGATCAAGGCAGTTGCCCGTGATCCGGGAAGCCGCGCGAAGATTGCGGTGATTTCCTATGACAATTCCATCGACCCGGTGGGCGCTTGCGTTGGTATGCGCGGCAGCCGTGTGCAGGCCGTGGTGAACGAATTGCAGGGCGAAAAGATCGACATCATTCCGTGGAACCAGGATCAGGCGACCTTCCTTGTGAATGCGTTGCAGCCTGCTGAAGTCAGCAAGGTCGTGATCGACGAGGAAGCCGGCAAGATCGAAGTCGTTGTGCCGGATGAGCAACTGTCCTTGGCGATTGGTCGCCGTGGTCAGAACGTGCGTTTGGCCAGCCAATTGACGGGCTTGGATATCGACATCGTGACGGAAACCGACGAATCCGCCCGCCGCCAAGCCGAGTTTGCCGAGCGCACTGGGTTGTTCATGTCCACACTGGATATTGATGAGATGATGGCGCAGCTTTTGGTGGCCGAGGGGTTTGTAACCCTGGAAGAGGTTGCTTATGTAGACACCGATGAACTGCTGTCGATTGACGGATTCGACGAAGGCACCGCAGGTGAGTTGCAGACCCGCGCGCGGGAATATCTGGAAGCGGCCAACACCAAAGCAATGGAAGCTGCGCAGGCGTTGGGCGTGGAAGACAGCCTGATCAACTTTGAAGGTCTGACCCCGCAGATGCTTGAGGCCTTGGCGAATGATGGCATCAAGACGCTGGAAGATTTCGCGACCTGTGCCGATTGGGAATTGGCGGGTGGCTGGACCACGGTGAAGGGCCAGCGCGTCAAGGATGAAGGGGTGCTTGAAAAGTTTGACGTCAGCCTTGAAGAAGCGCAGCATTTGGTGATGATCGCCCGCGTGATGTTGGGTTGGGTTGACCCTGCCGATCTGGAGTCCGATGGCGATGATGCAGCGGATTCAAGCGAGGAGGAGGAGGCCTGAGCGCCTCTGATCCAATGACACGCGGGGGCCGCGACAAAAAACGCGATGATGGGCCGGAACGCCGGTGCATCGTCACGGGGGAAAGCCAGCCGAAAGCCGGGTTGGTCCGCTTTGTGGTCGGACCTGAAGGTCAGGTGGTGCCGGATGTTCTGGGCCGCTTGCCCGGTCGGGGATTTTATGTAGTGTCGGACGGTGCGGCGATTGCCAAAGCGGCCAATAAGGGGTTGTTTTCCCGTGCGGCGCGACAGGCTGTCAAAACGCCGGACGGATTGGCTGAACAGGTGGAAACCCAGTTGGCCCGCCGTGTCATTGATCTCATCAGCCTTGCACGCAAGGCAGGGCAAGCGGTGACGGGATACGAGAAGGTTAAGGACTGGTTGGTGAAGGGCCAAGCGATTGCTTTAATCCAGGCCAGCGACGGGTCGGAGCGCGGCAAATCAAAGCTGCGCCCGCCGGAACGCAAGAACGGGTTTATCGGTTGTTTGACTGCTCAGGAAATGGGTTTGGCATTCGGCCGGGAACATGCAATACACGGCGCGCTTGCCGCTGGTGGACTCGGCCAACGTGTTGTAGAGGAAGCGGCAAGGCTTGCGGGTTTCCGTGAGCAAGAAGGCGGGACGCCCGCCGATGAGGATAGACAAGACGCATGAGCGATACAGACGGTAAAAAACCCCTCGGCCTTGGTGGCACCCCCCGTTCCGGGCAGGTGAAGCAAAGTTTCAGCCATGGGCGCACGAAAAGTGTTGTGGTGGAAACCAAGCGCAAGCGCGTTATGGTGCCGAAACCCGGTGCAACCGGCGCTGCGACCCCCGCGGCTGCGGGCAAGTCGCATTTGGGCGACCCGTCCAAGCGCCCGGCAGGCATCTCCGATGTCGAGATGGAGCGTCGCCTGACGGCGCTGCGCGCAGCCAAGGCGCGTGAAGTCGAAGACGCGGAGCGTCGCGCCTCTGAGGAGACCGCGCGCGAAGAAGAGCGTGCCCGAAAGAGGGAGGAAATCGACGCCAAGGAGCGCGAGGACCGCGAGCGCGAAGAAGCGTTGAAAGCGAAGGCTGACGAGGAAAACCGCGTCAAGGCCGAAGCAGAGGCAGAGGCCAAGCGGGCAGAAGCCGCCAAGGCTCCGCGTCCGAAACCCAGCGCTGCCGCCCCGGCCGCGCCTGCGGTGGATGAACGTGGCCCGATGGGCGCCAAGCCCGGCCTTGCGCCCGCGCGCAGCAAGAATGATCGTGACCGTGACAGCCGTGCCGACGATGGTGGCCGTGGCAAGGCCAAGGGCGCAGAGGACAGCCGCCGCACCGGCAGGCTTTCCCTGAATGATGCGCTGGCAGGTGAGGGCGGGCGCACCCGGTCAATGGCTGCGATGAAGCGCAAGCAGGAAAAGGCACGTCAAAAGGCGTTGGGGCAGCAGTCTCGGCCCGAAAAACAGGTGCGCGACGTGAAGGTGCCGGAAACCATCGTGGTTTCTGAACTTGCAAACCGGATGGCCGAACGTGCTGCCGATGTGGTCAAAAGCCTGATGAAAATGGGCATGATGGTCACGATGAACGAGCCGATTGATGCCGACACCGCTGAACTGGTGGTCGAGGAGTTTGGTCACCGGATGGTGCGTGTCTCGGATTCCGACGTGGAACAGGTGATTGCGTCTGTTGACGATGCCGCCGCTGACCTGAAGCCGCGTCCGCCGATTGTCACGATCATGGGCCATGTCGATCACGGCAAGACCAGCCTTCTGGATGCGATCCGCAAGGGCAACGTGGCAACCGGCGAAGCCGGCGGCATCACGCAGCATATCGGTGCCTATCAGGTGAAAACCGAAAAGGGCGCTTTGCTGACCTTCCTCGATACCCCCGGCCACGCCGCGTTTACGTCGATGCGGGCGCGGGGTGCGCAGGTTACTGATATTGTGGTGCTGGTCGTTGCGGCAGATGATGCCGTGATGCCGCAAACGGTGGAGGCGATCAAACATGCCAAAGCCGCGGGCGTGCCGATGATCGTGGCGATCAACAAGATTGACAAGCACGACGCAAACCCAACCAAGGTACGCACGGATCTTTTGCAGCATGAAGTTGTGGTAGAGGCGATGTCCGGCGATGTTCAGGACGTGGAAGTTTCCGCCAAGACCGGCAAGGGCATTGATAACCTGCTGGAAGCTATAGCACTTCAGGCGGAAATTCTGGAACTGAAAGCCAACCCGGAGAGGACAGCGACCGCTGCGGTGATCGAGGCGAAGCTGGATGTGGGCCGTGGCCCGGTGGCGACTGTGTTGGTTCAAACCGGAACCCTGCGGCGTGGCGATATTTTCGTCGTCGGCGAACAATGGGGCAAGGTGCGGGCGCTGATCAACGACAAGGGCGACCGTGTTGATGAGGCAGGGCCGTCTACACCAGTGGAGGTTTTGGGCCTATCAGGCACACCGCAAGCCGGTGACGTGCTGAACGTGGTGGAAACTGAAGCGCAGGCGCGCGAAATCGCGGATTACCGCGAGAAAGCCGCCAAAGACAAGCGCGCGGCCATCGGTGCCGCGACCACGCTGGAGCAGTTGATGGCGAAAGCCAAGGCCGACAAGGACGTGTCGGAACTGCCGTTGATCGTCAAGGCCGATGTGCAAGGTTCTGCCGAGGCTATCGTGCAGGCGATGGAGAAGATCGGCAATGATGAGGTGCGTGTCCGCGTGCTGCATTACGGCGTCGGCGCGATTACCGATTCTGATGTTGGTCTGGCCGAGGCGTCAAACGTTCCGATCATCGGGTTCAACGTCCGGGCCAATGCGTCGGCGCGGCAATCGGCGAACCAGAAGGGCGTCGAGATACGCTATTACTCGATCATCTATGATCTGGTGGACGATATCAAAGATGCCGCATCAGGCTTGCTGAAGGCCGAGGTGCGCGAGACCTTTATCGGATATGCGACGATCAAAGAGGTGTTCAAGGTGACCGGCATCGGCATGGTCGCAGGGTGCATCGTCACCGAAGGCGTCGCGCGCCGCTCCGCTGGGGTGCGATTGCTGCGCGATGACGTCGTGATCCATGAAGGCACGCTGAAGACGCTGAAACGTTACAAGGATGAAGTGAAGGAAGTGCAGTCCGGCCAGGAATGCGGCATGGCGTTTGAACGCTATGAGGATATTCGGCAGGGCGATGTCATCGAGATCTTTGAACGCGAAGAGATTGAACGAAGGTTGGCTTGACAGAGCACCGAGCTGGGGCGCCTCGCAGTCACTTGAATTCACCTGTGCCAATGAACGCGTTGTTCTTTGAAAACGCTGCCGTATTGGGACAGGTGCATTGGTGAGTCCGATCAAACGTGATGCGCTCTGATCCGCACCTGCGGGTCGAAGACGAGAAGAGATCAAGCCGGCGTTTGCTGGTTGATTTCGCTTCATCCAGTTGAAACCAAAAGGCCGGGCAATCTGCCCGGCCTTTTGGTTCCTGTATTAGATTATTGTGCTTGTCCTGATGGGGTCAGGCAGAGACGCAGCTATTTGCGACCACCTCCGGTGCTTTCCGTGCCGCAGCGATCGGTTTGCCGATAAAGGTTTTTTCATCGACGCGAACCATGATCTGACCATCCGGCAATTGACCGACCTGCAATCCCTGAATTGATACGCAGCTACCCAATGTAATTGTACGAAGCATGGCCGAGTCCCCCAACTAGCGTTTCAGCGAAGATACCGGGAATTTCGTTAAAATCCAGTTACATTTTGTCTCAAAACTATGGATTTCGAAGATAATTCGGATATTTTTACAACCAGTCGCGCAAAATCGGGATCAGCGGCAAGTCGGCAGGTGGCATCGGGTAGTCGCGCAGCCTTTCTGGGCGGACCCATGCAAGGGTCTGCCCTTCTTGTGCGACCGCAATACCCTGCCACTTTCGGCAGGCAAAAAGTGGCATCAGCAAATGAAAATCCGGATAGCTGTGGCTGGCGAATGTCAGGGGCGCTAGGCAGGAGGCCCAGGTATCAATGCCGAGTTCCTCATGCAATTCACGGATCAGCGCAGCTTCCGGCGTCTCCCCCGGTTCGACCTTGCCTCCGGGGAATTCCCACAGTCCGGCGAGGCTCTTGCCTTCCGGTCGTTGCGCGAGAAGGACGCGACCATCAGGGTCGATCAAGGCAGCGGCGGAAACGAGGATTGTTTTCATGTCGTGCTTTCGGGACGAGCGCCGGGGGGTTCACACCCCCCGGACCCCCTGTGGGATATTTTCACAGAGAAGATATCAGGAGCGATTGTCGGCATTGATGTCGATATAGCCGTGGGTCAGATCGCAGGTCCAGACCGTCTTTTTGGCTTTACCCAGCCCCATATTGACGCCGATCACCAACTCATCCTGTTTCATATAGGCAGAGGTTGCGTCTTCCGAATAGCCGGGGCTGCGCCAACCTTTTTCCGCCACCACCAGATCGCCGAAACGGATGGAGAGTTTGTCGCGATCTGCCTGCGCGCCGGATTTGCCGATCGCCATGACAACGCGGCCCCAGTTGGCATCTTCCCCCGCAATGGCGGTTTTC
>NZ_JAKDLJ010000412.1 GCF_030452865.1 Pseudorhodobacter sp. | reverse complement strand
GAATTCCTCCGGTATCGTTGACGGTGCGGCAGCGGTGCTGATCGGCAATGCCGAATTTGGCAAAGCGCATGGGCTGAAACCTCGTGCCCGCATCCGCGCCACCGCCAAAATTGGCACCGATCCCACGATCATGCTGACCGGCCCGGTCCCGGTGACGCAAAAAATCCTTGCCGATCATGGCATGACCATCGGCGACATTGATCTGTTTGAGGTGAATGAGGCTTTCGCCGCAGTTGTGTTGCGCTTTCAGCAAGCCTTCAATGTCGACCCGGCCTTGGTCAACGTCAACGGCGGGTCTATTGCCATGGGCCACCCGCTGGGCGCGACCGGGGCAATCATCATCGGCACGCTCCTGGATGAGTTGGAGCGGCAGGACAAGCAAATCGGGCTTGCCACGCTCTGCATCGCCTCCGGCATGGGGGCCGCAACGATTATTGAGCGGGTGTAAGCCATGGCGATCTTTCGCAAAGATGCCGTGCCCGTGACCGATGGCGTCTCAAACTATCCTGATCCCTATAATCAGGGGGCGGGAAACCTGTCCTTCCGCCATCTGACCGAGGCAGGCGGTTTGACCCAGTTCGGCATAGCCCTTGAAACCCTACATCCCGGCGGGCAATCCTCGCAAATGCATTGGGAGGAACATGAGGATGAGTTTCTTTACATGCTCCATGGCGCGCTGACCGTCATTGAAAACGGCGAGGAATCTGTCATTGGCCCCGGTGACGCCTGTTGTTGGAAGGCAGGGGTGCAGGTCGCCCATACCTTGCGCAACCACACAGCCGAGCCGGCAACCTATCTGATTGCCGGAACTCGCCATCCCGAAAACATCTGCCATTATCCCGGCCTCGATCTGCTGGCAACGCCGCAAGGTTATACCCATCTCGACGGCACCCCTTATCCGCAGAGGAAACAAGCAAATGCCTGATTTTGTAATGAAAACCGACACCGATGGGGTCGCAACGATCACTTGGAACGTCACCGACAAATCCATGAACGTCATGTCCTTGGCCGCGTTCAAGCTGCTGGACAATCTGATTGATGACGCCCTTGCGGACGCCTCCGTGAAAGGGGTGATCATCACCTCTGGCAAGAAGGATTTTGCTGGCGGGATGGACCTGAACGTCATCGCCAAGATGCGCGAAGATGGTGGCGCGCAGGGCATCTTTGACGGCGTGATGATGATGCACGGCGTGTTGCGCAAGATTGAACGCGCGGGAATGGACCCGAAAACCCTGAAAGGTGGCAAGCCGATTGTGGCCGCCCTGCCCGGCACAGCGCTTGGCATCGGGTTGGAACTGCCGCGGTCGTGTCACCGGATCATTGCCGCCGACAACCCCAAGGCCAAGATTGGTCTGCCCGAGATCATGGTTGGCATTTTCCCGGGTGGTGGTGGCACAACGCGACTGGTGCGCAAAATGGGCGCAATGGTTGCCGCGCCGTTTTTGCTCGAAGGCAAGTTGTCGGACCCGGCAAAGGCAAAAGCTGCCGGGATTATTGACGAGGTGGTCGCGCCCGACCAATTGCTGGTCCGTGCGAAAGAATGGGTGCTGGCCGCGACCGATGCCGATCTGGTCAAGCCATGGGATGCGAAAGGCTATAAAATGCCCGGCGGCGCGCCTTATTCCCCCGCAGGGTTTATGACTTTCGTCGGGGCGAGCGCGATGGTTCACGCCCAAACCATGGGGGTTTACCCAGCGGCGAAGGCGCTGCTTTCCGCAGTCTATGAAGGGGCGCTGGTGCCGTTTGATCTGGCGCTGAAGATCGAGGCGCGCTGGTTCACTAACGTGCTGATGAATCCGTCGTCCAGCGCCATGATCCGCAGCCTGTTCATCAACAAGGAAGCGCTGGAAAAAGGTGCCGTTCGGCCCGCCGCGCCTGATCAAACCGTCAAGAAACTGGGGGTTATCGGTGCGGGCATGATGGGCGCGGGCATTGCCTATGTCGCCGCCAACGCAGGGATCGAGGTTGTGCTGATCGACGCCAAGCAAGAAGCGGCGGATCGGGGCAAAGCCCATGCGTCGGATATCCTCGACAAAGGCATTAGCCGCAAGAAAGTGACGGAGGCGAAGAAAACCGAAGTGTTGGCCCGTATCGCTGCGACAACCGATTACGGCGCACTCAAGGGCTGCGACTTGATCGTTGAAGCGGTGTTTGAGGATATGAGCGTCAAGGCCGAAGTCACCAAAAAGGTGCTGGCCAATGTTGGCAAGGATTGCATCTTTGCCACCAACACCTCCACCTTGCCGATCACCGATCTCGCGAAAGCATCCGCCCACCCAGACCAATTCATCGGCATCCATTTCTTTTCACCGGTGGAGAAGATGATGCTGGTGGAGATTATCAAGGGCAAGAAAACCGGGGATCGCGCGGTTGCCAAAGCCCTCGATTTTGTGCGCCAAATCCGCAAGACGCCGATTGTGGTCAACGATGCCCGCTTCTTCTATGCCAACCGCTGCATCATTCCCTACATCAACGAAGGTCTGCGGATGTTGGCCGAAGGGGTGGAACCGGTGTTCATCGAAAACGCCGCGAAACTGGTGGGGATGCCATTGGGGCCGCTGCAATTGGTTGATGAAACCTCGATTGACCTGGGCGTGAAAATCGCCAAGGCGACGCGGACGGCGATGGGCGATGCCTATCCGGACGGCGCGGTGGATGAGGTGCTGTTCTGGATGGTCGATCAGGGTCGTTTGGGCAAGAAATCCAACGCGGGCTTTTATACCTATGACGACAAGGGCAAGCGCCAAGGGCTGTGGGACGGGTTGGCCACTAAGTTTCCGGTGAATGATGATCAGCCAGACTTGACCGATGTGCAGCACCGTCTGCTGATGGCGCAGGTGCTGGAAGCGGTGCGCGCACTGGAAGATGGCGTGCTGATGGACATTCGCGAAGGCGATGTTGGCGCGATCCTGGGCTGGGGCTTTGCGCCGTGGTCGGGTGGTCCGTTCTCATGGCTCGACATCATCGGCGCTGCCCGCGCGGTGGCGATTTGTGATGATCTGACCGCCCGTTTTGGCGATCGGTTCAAAACGCCTGCTTTGCTGCGGGATCTCGCCGCCAAAGGCGACGGGTTTTACAGCCGCTTTGCGCCGCAGCAAAAAGCGGCCTGATGCGC
>NZ_JAKDLJ010000053.1 GCF_030452865.1 Pseudorhodobacter sp. | reverse complement strand
GCAGCATACACATGGTATACTGAAATTAGAAAGAACTTTCCGACAAGATCACGCAAGAACCGAGGGAAGATCTTGCGGCATCGACCGGCAGGTAAGGAACAGCACCGACATGAAACGATTCTTTCCGCAGATCGAATATGAAGAGCGCTGGATCAGGGCCGAACGCCTGATGGCGGAGTTGGGATTTGAGGTGGCGGTGGTCTTTGGCCGGGGTGGCGGCACAACCGACAATTGCGGCGACATCCTGTACCTGACCAATCACTACCCGGTCAGCGGTGGCACTGATTCGCTGATCTGGTCGGCGCGCTCCTTCTCTGCGGTGATCCTGCGGCGGGGTGAGCTGCCGGAGCTTCACATCGACGAGCCGGAGGGGCGTGCGGACTTGCTGGCAGTAACCAACGTGCATTGCCACAATCACCCCTTCATCGGCGTGGCAGAGGCTTTGGTGGCGAGGGGGATAAAGGGCCGTGTCGCGCTTTGCGGGACAGAGTTCATCCCGATGAAATACTGGCAAGACCTGAAGTCGCGCACGCCGGGGATTGAATGGGTTGAAGCGGATGGCCTGATCCGCACCCTGCGGCGGGTCAAAAGCCCAAAGGAACTGGAGTGTTACCGGATCGCGGGCGAATTGGCGACGCGGGCGACCGACGCATTGATGCAAGGCCTGATCGCAGGAAAGGCAGAGCGCGAAGCCGCCGGGGACGCCGCGCGGATTGTTGTCGCCGGCGGTGGGCGGATTCAAGCCATCGGCGCCAATCACGGCGACACGATGCAATACGACTACCGCAATCCTTTGACCGGATCGAGCGCAGACGGGGCCGCGATCGGTGACATGGTGCGCGGCACCGTCCACGCCGCCTTCCAGCAAGGCTACTACCTCGATCCCGGACGAACGGCGGTGCGCGGCACCCCGAACCCGGATCAGCGCCGGCTGATCGAGGCGACAAACGACATCGTTCACCGGCTTTCGGCAATGATGCGTCCGGGGGTGAAACTGCTTGACGTAGCAGCCGAAGGCGACCGATTGACCGAAGCCTTCGGCGGTGAAGTGTCCGCGATCATGAAAAATTTTCCGTTCTTCGGCCATGGCATCGGTCTTTCCTTCGAACAACCGCGCATTTCCTCGGTCATGTCGCTGCCAGGCGACGTGGTTGAAGAAAACATGGTCTTTGGTGTCGAGGCGTTTCTCTCGCTTCAAGGGATCGGATCCGCTTTTGTAGAGGACATCATCATAATCGGCGCGGGCGGCAACGAATTGCTGACCCGCAGCCCCTATCATTACTAACCGCGGGGCCAAGACATGGACTTCTCGTTTTTGCGCGGCACTGAAGCCAGCTTCCCGGAGGCGGAATATGCCGCGCGTCAGGCCCGCGCCCGCAGCGCCATTGCGGCAACGGGGTATGGTGCGCTGCTGGTCACCTCGCCCGAGACAATCTGCTGGCTGACGGGGCGCCAGACCGCCGGGTATTTTGCGCTTCAGACGCTTATCCTGCCGGTCGAGGGCGCACCAACGCTGCTGGTGCGGCAACTCGAACTTGCCAGCGCGCGCGCAACCACCTGGCTGCACCGGATCGAGACATGGCAGGATGGCGAAGACCCGGTTGCGGCATTGATCACCTTGCTGCACGATCTTGGGCTGAAGGCGCCGGCAATCGAACGTGACGGCTGGTTCATCTCACCCCGGACCATGGCGACGATTGACGCCCGCTTTCCGGGGCTCGGCGATGGTTCCGGGGTTCTTGCCCCGCTTCGTGCGGTGAAATCACCGGCTGAACTGGTTGCGATCCGGGAAGCCGCCTGTCAGGCCGAAGCCGGGCTGACGGCGGGAATTGCGACTTGCCGCGCGGGGGTTGACGAAAATGCAGTGGCCGCCGCAATGATGTCAGCAGCCATCGTTGCGGGGTCCGAAGCAATGGCGATGGAGCCATTGGTTTCATCAGGGCCACGCAGCGGGCTTCCCCACATGACATGGCGACGCCGGATGCTGGAACAAGGCGACGGGGTTTTTCTGGAGATGGCCGCAAGCCAGTCCCGCTATCATGCGGCGCTGATGCGGTCGGTCTGGATCGGCAAGCCACCAGCGCGGGCGCAGGCGATGATGGATTGCGCGACCGATGCCCTCGCCGCCGCATTGGAACGATGCCGTGCCGGCCTGCCCTGCGCCGCCCCGCATCTTGCCGCTCAGGCGGTGATCGACCGTGCCGGTTTGTCGGCGGCGTTTCGCAAGCGCATCGGCTATTCGATGGGGATCGCCTTCGCGCCTGACTGGGGCGAAGGTGCGATCCTCAGCCTGTTCGAAGGCGTGGAGCGGATTATGGAACCGGGGATGGTTTTCCATCTGCCCGCAACGCTGCGCGACTACGGCGCTTTTACGGTCGGCGCATCAGAAACGGTAATCATCACCGGTGATGGTCCCTGCGAGGTGCTCTCCACCCTGCCGCGCGAAATATGTGTGTGCTAAACCTCGCTCCGCTCGGCGCTTTCATTTCGGGTCGTTTCGCGCCCCCGAGAGTCACCACGATGTATCCGACAGTCAGACGAGAAACCGGTTTACGTGAGCGATTGCCGATGGGATCAGACACCGGCGCGGAATGCGGAAACCGGCACCCTCGCGGCATTGGCCACCGAAGCCCTTAAGCCATTCGCCGCGAAGCGCCGCAAAAACAAGATGATCGCCCTTTGGAACGGTTTCCGATTGGCGCGGCAGAGCGTCCTTTGACCACCCGTGTTTCACACAAATGCAACAAGCTGAATTTCGATCGGCGCATCACCGGGCAGCGTTGCAACCCCAACCGCTGCGCGAACACCGATGCCTTGCTCCCCCATCGCTTCGCACAGGAACGCGGAGGCGAAGTCAGCCAGTTTGGAATGCGCTTCAAAACCGGGCTCGGCGGCGACATAAACCGTCAGGCTGAGAATGCCCGTCAAAGCCTCCCCCGCGGCAAGGACCCCGCGCGCCGCCGTCAGCGCATTGTTGCACGCCAACACAACGGCGGCGCGACTGTCGTCCAATAGCGCGTCCTTGCGGACAGCGCCCTTGAACACAAGCACCCCATCGCGGCGCGGTGTCATGCCGGAGGTGAAAATCAGATTACCATGGCGGCGCGCGGGCAGGTAGTTGCCTTGCGGCACCGGGACGCGGGGCGCTGAACCCTTCATGCCCGATACCTTTCGATCAGTTCCGCAATCCGTTCCCCAGCAGCCACCGCCGCCTGGTGATCCTGACTGAAGTTCAGGCGCACACTGTCCGGCGTATGGGGGCTGAATTCGGTTCCCGCTGTCACGATCACCCCGGCCTGAAGCCGCAAGAGCTTGATGAAATCGGCGGGCGCGACGGACAGCTTCGGCAGCCGGGGGAACAGATAACTGCCAGCCTGCGGGGTCCGGGCAAAGACGCCCTCGGTGCCCCGCAGGACCGTCAGCAGATCGTCGCGGATCGCCTGATGCTTGCCGATACGGTCTTCCAGCCATCCCGCCGGTTCCGCAAACCAGCTTCGCAGCACCGCTTGACTGTATCCGGTCGCGCGCAGACTGACGATGGCTTGCAACTTCTCCATCCGGGAAATGATGGCGCGCGACCCAAACGCAACGCCGAGCCGATAGCCAGACAATGATTCCGTTTTGGACGGCCCCATGATTGTCACGACATTTTCGGCATCAATCGCCTGCGCCCGCAGATGCGTATAACGCACCCCGGAAAAGCGCAGCCGCGAATAAAGCTGGTCGGCGATCACGATTGCCCCGTATTTCGCCGCGAGCCCGGCAATCTGGCCGATTTCGTCGGGTGAATAAACCACCCCCGCCGGATTGTTCGGGTTGGAAAACAAGAACACCCTCGCACCCGCCTTGAAGGCGTCCTCCAACCCGGTCAGATCAAGCCCCGCCCGCGTTTCCGCTGCATGCACATAGTCCAGTTGAACCGGGACAATCTGTCCTTCAAAGAATTCCACCAGCTTTCTGTTGGCAAAGTAATCCGGCTGCACAATCGCAACCTTGTCCCCTCGCATGACGGTCGCGGCCAAGGCCAGAAACAGCGCGCCCTGCG
This sequence comes from Pseudorhodobacter sp., assembly GCF_030452865.1. GTDB lineage: Bacteria > Pseudomonadota > Alphaproteobacteria > Rhodobacterales > Rhodobacteraceae > Pseudorhodobacter. The sequence continues at coordinate 9,617 of NZ_JAKDLJ010000053.1, read as the reverse complement.
TACCCGGTGTAATGATCAACCCGTCCACAGCGTCGACTGGCGCGCCGGTAAAATCAGCAAGGCGCGGCGCCAACAGCTCGCGGATCCCGAAGTCACCCCGATATTCGGTGTAGGCCTGCGCTCCGCCCAAGGCGACCCCGGCCGAGAACAGCTCAAAACTGCCGGGCGTCGGCGCATGAGCGTCCACATCGCCATGCGAGAAGTCGACCGGGCGGCCAGGCAAAGGGTCGCCGCGCATCACCGCCAACAGCCCGGTATCGCTTTGACGCAACTCCTGCCCCGGTGCATTGTCCGTCCCCAACTTCTTGAATTTGGCCTCTATCGACATGTCTTGCCCCTCCGGCTGCATCTTCTGCTGTTGTGAATGGTTTACACTGATCGGGGCAAAGGAAAAACTGGCTTTTTACTGAAACAGAAGATAGAAAATGTTGCTATGGATATCCGGTTTCTGGAAAGTTTCGTGGTCGTAGTGGATTGCGGCTCCATCGCGGGGGCTGCGCGTCGGCTCAACCTTACATCCGCGGCACTGGCCCAACGGTTGCGCAAGCTGGAACAGGATTTAGGCCATGCGCTGGTCATGCGCGCCGGGCGCACGGTTCAACCGACGGCTTCGGGACTGGCGGTTCTGGACCATGCGCGCCTGTTGATCGAAAGTGCCCGCGATCTGCGTGCCATCGCCGCACAGGGCGAACCGGCCGGGCAGTTGCGTCTCGGGGCGGTCGCCACCGCATTGACCGGGTTGTTGCCGGATATCATTGCGCGCCTGCGCGACCGTCATCCGAAGATAGAATATCATATCCAGCCCGGTTCCTCGGTTGATCTGTACCAAGCGGTAACTTCGGGGGCGATGGACGCTGCGCTGATTGTACGCCCACAGTTTCCGGTGCCGAAATCGACGGGGTGGCTGACATTGCGTCAGGAACCGCTGGTCCTGATCACACCCGAAGATACCGTGCTGAACGACCCGGCAACGCTGATCCGGCACCTACCCTTCATCCGCTATGATCGTAATCAGTGGGGTGGTCAGATTGTGGATCAGTACCTGCGCACCCATGCCTTGCAAGTGCATGAATGGCTGGAACTTGATGCGCTGGACGCCATCGCGGGCCTTGTCAGCCGGGGACTTGGTGTTGCGATCGTGCCCGACTGGGCACCGCCTTGGCCAGCAGGGTTGCGCCTGCGCAAAATCGCACTGCCAGAGGCGGGAGCAAGGCAGACGGGTGTGTTGTGGAACCGGTCAGGCGCGCGGATTTCGGCAATGCAGGCCTTTGTCGACGCCTGCCGTGACCATTCCAAAGACGCAGATCTGATGGTCAACGATTGAACTGACTTATCGCGCCGGTCCGTCCTCTGGGCGCACCGCGCGGTTTTTTTACGATGGAATTCGGCAAGCGCCCACGCCGATCCATAGTATTTCTGTTCGAGTCCAATACCAACTCGCCGCGCCCTCTGTTGATTCCGTGCTAACGCTGACATCCTCGCACGTCAGGCCGCTGCCCCCGTCCCAATAGCAGCGCTACGCTGCCCGCCCGATTAAAACATTGTTGGCGTATCCGACCACGGCACTCCCATTCCCACCACTGGATTTCCGGAAATTCCATCTTGATCTCGCTTGGCAATTGCTCCACACAGTCAAGTGCGCGCCTTACAGGACGACATCCATATAAATCCTGCATTTTCAATATGTTATCACAACACCAAAGGTGATCGGGTGAGGGCAGTTGAAACAGGCTTCTATGAAAGGACAGGCCCATGATCCCGACCAGCTACCCGACCGCCGATGAGATTGCCCGGTTGACCGCGCGGATGCTGCTGGAAATCAAGGCAGTGCATTTCAATGCGTCCGAGCCTTTCATCCTCGCATCCGGCTTGCCGAGCCCGACCTATATCGACTGTCGCAAGCTTATCAGCTATCCGCGAATCCGCAGCACTCTGATGGATTTTCTGACCGTGACCGTGATGCGCAACGCGGGCTTTGAAGCGTTCGACAATATCGCGGGGGGGGAAACTGCCGGAATTCCCTTCGGTGCGTTGGTGGCGGAACGCATGGCGCTGCCGATGACCTATGTGCGCAAAAAGCCGAAAGGTTATGGCCGCAACGCCCGTATCGAAGGCGTGATGACTGAAGGCCAGCGCGTCCTGCTGGTGGAGGATCTGACCACCGATGGCGGCTCCAAACTGTCTTTCGTCGATGCCATTCGCGAAACCGGTGCAACCTGCGCCCATACCGCAGTGATTTTTTACTACGGCATTTTCCCGGATACGATGGGAAAACTGGGCGCGCATGGCATCACCCTGCACCATCTTTGTACCTGGTGGGACGTTCTGGCCGAAGCGCGCGATGCCAAGGCGTTCGACGCCGCAACCCTGTCCGAGGTGGAAACTTTCCTGCGCTCGCCCCGTGCGTGGCAAGACGCACGCAAGCCCGCGTGATTCGGCATCACCGACGGCACGCGCTGCCATCTAGGATTAGGGATTCCTACCCGCATTAGTGGCGCGGATGACAAATGCTACCAGATCGGGTATGCTCTGAAATGCGCGGATTTCCGCCAGACCAGTTATACATGGCTTGCCCACAGCATTTCCACAAGCCTTTGCAACAGCAGTCGTGATAGGGCAACACAACACAAAAAGACGCATGGCAAATCAGATGCCAGATGACCAAGAGGCAGGACCAATGAATCAAGTCGCCCCGATCCGTCAAACCGCCCCGGCGGAACAACCCGCTGAATCCATGCCGCAGAACATCGAGGCAGAGCAGCAGCTTTTGGGCGCGATCCTGACCAACAATGATGTCTACGACCGGATTTCATCCTTGGTGAAGGCCGAACATTTCTATGACCCGGTTCACGGCCGGATTTTTGAAATTGCCGCCACGCGCATACAGAAAAATGCGCTCGCCTCGCCCGTCACGCTCAAAGCCTTCATGGAAGATGACGAAGGACTGAAAGAGCTTGGCGGCCCTGCCTACCTGGCACGCATTGCGGGGGCTGCGATTTCCAGCTTTGCGGCGCGTGACTATGCCCAGATGCTCTATGATCTGGCGGTGCGGCGCGAGTTGATTGCCCTGGGGCGCGATATTTCAGCCAAGGCGGCCAAGGTCGAAGTCGCGTCAGAGCCGAAAGAACAGATCGTTGAGGCCGAACAGCGGCTTTACAAGCTGGGCGAACAGGGTGTCGCGGAACGCGGCTTCCAAAGTTTCCTCAAGGCGGTGACCGAGGCGGTGAATGTCGCCAACGCCGCCTATCAGCGCGATGGCGGGCTGGCGGGCATTTCGACCGGTCTGGTCGATCTGGACAAAAAACTCGGCGGGCTGCACCCGTCCGACCTGCTGATCCTTGCCGGGCGCCCTTCGATGGGCAAAACCTCGCTCGCCACCAACATCGCCTTCAACATCGCCAAAGCCTATCGGCGCGGCAGTTTGCCTGATGGCGGCGAAGGCGCTGTCGAAGGTGGCGTCGTGGGCTTCTATTCGCTGGAAATGAGCGCAGAGCAGCTTGCCGCGCGGATCCTGTCGGAAGCCTCCGAAGTGCCGTCAGACCAGATTCGGCGCGGCGACATGACCGAACAGGAATTCCGCCGCTTCGTTGAGGCCGCCAAAAGCCTGGAGGCCTGCCCACTTTATATCGACGACACCCCCGCACTGCCCATTGCGCAGGTTGCCGCGCGCGCCCGGCGACTGAAACGCACCCATGGGTTGGATGTCCTGATCATCGACTACTTGCAACTGCTCAAGGGCAGTTCCAAGGAAAACCGGGTGCAGGAAGTGTCGGAAATCACCCAGGGGCTGAAAGCGATTGCCAAGGAGCTCAACATCCCGGTGATCGCACTGTCACAACTTTCGCGTCAGGTCGAAAACCGTGACGACAAACGTCCGCAGCTTTCGGACCTCCGGGAATCAGGCTCCATTGAGCAGGACGCCGATGTGGTGATGTTCGTTTACCGCGACGAATACTACAAGGAACGCGAAAAGCCGGGCGATCATGAGTTGGAAAAGATGGCACAATGGCAGTCGGTGATGGAAAGCGTCCATGGCAAGGCCGAAGTGATCATCGGCAAGCAGCGCCACGGCCCGATCGGCTCGGTCGAACTCAGCTTCGAAGGCCGCTTCACCCGGTTCGGCAACCTTGTCAAAGCCTGGCAGGAAAACAGCGAGCACAGCTACTGAATTACGGCGCATTTTAGCGCTAAGACCCTTCGCGCGGCGTTGCCACGGATGGCCACACGGCAAAGTCTGCAACTTCATCTTGGTGAAAATACCTGATCCGCCGACCTGTCGGCCTGCACTTGGCACAAAACATTACCAGCGCGCGTCACAAAACCATGGCAATGCCGGGCGCAGGGGCCTCAATGGCCCCAAGCCCGGCCCCCCCGGATGAATGCCCAAGCCCTTCCCACAACGCTCCGCAAGACGCTTTCCCCTTGACCTGACCTTCCAAGCAGTCAAAACAATCGCATGGCCACAGCAACCCTTTCCATCGACCTCGACTCCGTTGCCGCCAATTGGCGCGCACTGGATCGTCTGTCTGCCGCCGATACCCAAACCGGGGCAGTGGTCAAGGCCGATGCTTATGGCCTCGGTGCCGCAAGGGTCGCCCGCGCTTTGGCCCATGCCGGTGCGCGCCGCTTTTTCGTTTCCTGCGCCGAGGAAGGCGCCACTGTTCGCCAAGCCCTTGGCCCGGGGCCGCAAATCTCGGTGTTCTGCGGCCATATGCCCGGCGATACCGACATGATCCACGACCTCGACCTGACCCCGATGCTCAATTCGATCAATCAGATCACCCGCCATTTCGAATCCCTGCCCGGCCATCCCTTCGGTATTCAGCTCGACACCGGCATGAACCGTCTGGGCATTGAGGCTGCCGAATGGGAAGCGGTCGCAGCAATGGTGCTCGAAGCCGGGCCGGAACTGGTGATGAGCCATCTCGCCTGCGCCGATGAGCCGGGCCATGAGATGAACGCCGCCCAACTTTCGGAATTCCACGCCATGACCGATGGCATCGACGTGCCCCGCTCGCTCGCCGCGACCGGCGGCATATTGCTCGGGCCGGAGTATCACTTTGACCTCACGCGCCCCGGCATCGGCCTTTATGGCGGCCTGCCCTATGAGGAAGCAACGCCGACCGTGGCGCTGTCACTACCGGTCATCCAGTTGCGCGACGTTGCGATTGGCGAAAGCGTCGGCTATGGCTGCGGCTGGATTGCCGAAGCGCCAAGCCAGATCGCCACGGTCGCTGCTGGGTATGCCGATGGCTTGTTGCGTGCGCTCGGCAACCGCGCCGTATTGTGGTGCGGCGATGTGCCGTGCCCGCTCATCGGGCGCGTCTCGATGGATTTGATCACCGTTGACGTGTCGCATCTGGATCAAACCCCGCGCCGGTTGGATATCCTCGGCCCCTATCAGACCGTCGATGATCTGGCCGAGGCGGCGGAGACCATCGGCTATGAAATCCTGACCGGCTTGGGCCAACGCTACGCCCGCCGCTATATCGAAGGCGCACGCGGAGACTGATCCTTTGCCACATGACTTACCGCCCCTCGCGTCCGCCCCATCCGTCAAGAGCACATTGTTCTGATGGCGGCGGGTCAGGCCATCACACTCTGGTTGCTCGGTTCAGGTGCCGCTTGCCTGCTTTTGTTGTGCTGGGCCACCTTGGTCGCCCTCGGTCTTGGGCGCCACCGCATGCTCGCCGCCTTGTTGCTGGTGATCACGGGGACCCTGGCCGCCTTCCCCGCCGGTCTTGGGCATCTGCGCAATGTCTATCACTTTCCGTTCAGTCTGACCCTGTTCGCCGGCGCCACGCTTTGCGTCGTCGCGGCAATCGCGGTGCTGTGGAAAATGCGCCGGACCCCGGAAATCAAGCGCAGCGCAGATCTGGGAATCGCTGCCTGTCTGAACCTCTGGTTGGCGCTCTGGATCGCATTGTCACCTTTCTCCTACCTCTGACTCCCGCGACTTCGCAACCAATGCGCGATCCATGTTTCCGCATCGGAAACAATGCCCGGAAATCTGCTGCGATTGGCGTCGCTTGATACGAATTTGGTATTTTCCCCGTTGAACTTTAACTGTTTTTAGGTCTCGCTAAAACAGTAGAAGAGTGCCCGGGGGGGAAACCAATGCTATTACAGCACCATACAGTGTTGCAGCAATTGCAACGCGGGATGCAAGCCGTCAGCCATTTCATCATCATCGCCAGCGCGATCGCGCTGGTGGCAGCCACCGCTGCGGCCATTTTTGGCGCGCTGCCATGGCCGGAGGTGTCGCTGCGCTGGGGCGGGCAATATATTCCGGACGCAGGTATGTACGCCCAGTTGGGGCTGACGGCGCTGTTGGTCATGGTTTGTTTTTTCCTGCCCGCCAACACCCGGATGTCGCGGCTTGAACGCTCGCACCGCTCATTCCAGATCTCCATGGAGGATATCCGCCGCGCCTATGATGCGGTGCATCAGGCCGACCGCCGCTCGGTCTTCTCGTTGTCATCGGAATTCGATGAGATGCGCAAACGGATGGAATATCTGCGCGAACATCCCGATTTGTCGCATCTGGAACCCGAGCTTCTGGAAATCGCCGCCCAGATGAGCCATCGGTCGCGGGATCTGGCACGGGTCTATTCCGCCGACCGGGTTGACCGCGCAAAGACCTTCCTGAAACAACGGCAGGAGGAAGTTGCCGCCATGCAGGAACGGCTGTTGCTTGCCCGGACCACCTGCGACGAATTGCGCCGCTGGATGTCGGACATCGAGGCAGGCGAGCGGGAGAATGGCAAGGGTCTGCGCGCCTTGGAAAACGACTTGAAGGAGATCCTGCCGACGCTGGGCTATGATGTCGATGACATGCGCGATGCCAATGTCGTCGCCCTGACCAAACAGCCGACACATCCAAGCCCCACGCACCCCAACCTCGGCCCGCAAAAGCAATAAACCGGGCTTGACGGCGCATCAAACCGCACCCAGTTTGCCGTAAGGTGCCACCAGTGCAAAGGCCGGGGATATTTTGCGACGCATATTGATCTGTGCCAATCTGGTGCTGCTGGTTCTGTTCCCGATATCCTGGTTCGCGCCGCTGCTGCGCGCAGGCTTGCTGCCGTTCTTTGACCTTTCGGAAATCTCCGTCATCTCCGGCCTGCAATCCCTTTGGAAATCGGATGTGTTTCTGGCGCTGGCCGTCACCTTCTTCGCCATTTTCGCGCCCTATCTCAAGACCATAGGGCTGGCGTTGATGCAGTTTCGCCTGCTCAGCCCCCGCGTCGCGCCGGCATTGCATATCCTCGGCAAACTGGCGATGGCCGATATTTTCCTGATCGCGCTTTATATCATTCTGGTCAAAGGCATCGGGATGGCCCGCGTCGAAACAGCCTGGGGGTTGTATCTGTTCACCGGCTGCGTGTTGGCCTCGTTGACGATTTCCCTTCTTGGCCGCAACCGCTAACCACCCCTCTCCGAATTTTCGGCGGCAAATCGCGTGACCGATGCCGCTTAACCGCTTGCACCGCGACACTCCACATTGCATCAAGGCATATGGCGAAATCATCACCTCAATTCACCTGCACCGCCTGCGGCGCCGCCCATAAGAAATGGGCCGGCAGATGCGAATCTTGCGGCGCGTGGAATTCGGTGGTTGAGGAAGCCCCGCTTTCCGCTGGCCCGAAATCCTTGGGCGGCAAGGGACGGGTGATCCCGCTGACCGATCTTGCCACGCAAGCCGACCCACCTCGGCGCGCCACGTCGGGCATGGACGAATTTGACCGCGTGTTGGGCGGCGGCTTGGTCGAAGCCTCCGCCATTCTCGTCGGCGGCGATCCCGGCATTGGCAAATCCACGCTGCTTTTGCAAGCCGCCGCCGCCTTTGCGCGACGCGGGGTGAAATCCATGTATATCTCCGGCGAAGAGGCGACAGCCCAAGTGCAGATGCGCGCCCAGCGCCTCGGCCTTGCGGATGCGCCGGTCTTTCTGGGTGCCGAAACCAATCTGCGCGACATTTTGACCACACTAGACACGGAGCGCCCCGGTCTGTGCATCATCGATTCAATTCAGACCATGTGGCTCGATACCGTCGACTCTGCCCCCGGTTCCGTCTCCCAGGTCCGTTCCGCGGCGCATGAACTGGTGACATTTGCCAAAAAGCGCGGTGTGGCGATTGTTCTGGTCGGCCATGTCACCAAAGACGGCCAGATCGCCGGCCCGCGCGTGGTCGAACATATGGTCGACACAGTGCTTTATTTCGAAGGGGAGCGCGGTCATCATTTCCGCATCTTGCGCGCCGTAAAAAACCGCTTTGGCCCCGCCGCCGAAATCGGCGTGTTCGAGATGACCGGTGATGGGCTGGCGCAAGTCACCAACCCTTCCGCGCTGTTCCTGTCCGATCGCGACAAACCCGCACCGGGGTCCGCCGTTTTCGCCGGAATTGAGGGCACAAGGCCCGTGCTCACCGAAATCCAGGCTCTCGTCTCCCCCTCCACACTCGGCACCCCGCGCCGCACGGTGGTTGGCCTGGACTCAGGCCGCCTTTCGACCATTCTGGCGGTGCTGGAGGCGCGCTGCGCCATCCCATTCGCGGGTCTCGATGTTTATCTCAACGTCGCTGGCGGTATGCGTGTTTCCGAACCCGCCGCCGATCTCGCCGTTGCCGCAGCCTTGCTTTCGGCGCGCGAAGATGTTGCAATTCCGCCAAATATGGTGCTTTTCGGTGAAATCAGCCTGTCAGGTGCCTTGCGTCCCGTCGCCCAGACCGAAAACCGGTTGAAAGAAGCGACGAAACTTGGTTTCTCACAAGCCATAGCGCCCTCCCGGTCGAAAATGGCCGGGGTTGATGGGATGACGGTCCGCCAGATGCCAGACTTGACGGCGTTTGTGGGCGAAATGTTCGGGGCCGGGTAACGCGCCTCAAGGGAGTATACGATGGAAGGCTTTACCCTGATCGACGGTGTTGTCGCACTTGTGATCGTATTGTCGGCGGTGCTGGCCTATTCACGCGGGCTGGTACGCGAATCCCTGGCCATCGCCGGTTGGGTCGGCGCTGCCGCCCTTGCCTATGTCTTCGCTGCCAAAGCGCAACCTTTGGTAAAGGAACTGCCCGTCGTCGGAAAATTCCTGACCGACAGTTGTGAGTTGTCGATCATCGCCGCCTTCGCCGCCGTCTTTGCAATTGGTCTGGTGATTGCCGCACTGTTTTCGCCGCTTTTGTCCTCTTTCGTGCAACGCTCGGTGCTTGGCGGGCTGGATCAGGGCCTAGGCTTTCTATTCGGCGTCGTGCGCGGTGTGTTGCTGGTCGCCGTCGCCTTCATCGTCTATGATCGCGCCGTCGCTGCAAACACGATCCCGATGGTCGATAACTCGCGCTCTGCCAAGGTGTTCGCCTCGTTCCAGACCAATATCGACGACACCATCCCATCTGACGCCCCCGGCTGGATCGTGGCACGCTACGAGGCGCTGACCAGCACCTGCACGCCGACACAGACCACACCCGCCGCGCCAACATCGCCAGAAGCGCCCGCAGCCGGCAACTGACACACGGGGGGGCCACCCGCCCGCGCGATGATGGCGTGACACTCCGCCAGAATGGGGCTAAATGAGGGGCACCCCTGCCCCTCGGATTCGGACCCTGCCATGATGCGCCC
>NZ_JAKDLJ010000411.1 GCF_030452865.1 Pseudorhodobacter sp. | reverse complement strand
GGGAAACATGGATGGTGCAGGCTGAGCGGGCATTTCGGTGATGGAACTCAACCTCGGCATAAAATGATGCTCGTCGCCGAATAGCCTCGCGGGTATGTTTCCTTTGCAAGCATCGCGGGGATTTCATGAAGATCGGTCAAATCGTCCAAAGCAGCGTTCCGGCAATCTTCAAATACTGCGAAGAAACCGAGCCTGAGGAATTCGCGCGTCTGCAAGATCCGAGATATTCAAAAGAAACCTTCGATATTAATTATCCGTTTTGCCGTCAGGTGGCCCAGATAGGGGCAGCTGATCGCGTCAGGTACTGGACGCGCGAATATGTGATTCATGGCGTCCCCGTGCGCGTGACGAGCCAATGGTTCAATCCTCCGACCAGCAAGAGCCTTCCCCTTTTGCAGCGCTACCTGGCCAGCAAAGGGCTCCCCGCAGACTCTCATCCTGAGACAGCGACATCCGATGCCCTGCCGCCGGACGTTGCCATCCGTGCTGCACGAGGGCGTTACAAGGGAAACGCCATCGGGAACGCACAGAATTATCTGGTACGAAACATTCTAAGCCGCCTTGGCGATGAGCAGTTCAACGCGCTGCAATGGCAGGCGGTGGTGGACGCGTTCGGCCGCGCTTGCGCCTATTGCGGTACCGAAGGTGAGCTGGTCATGGACCACGTCGTGCCCATCAACAAACAGGCACTCGGCGAGCATCGGCTTGGCAATCTGGTCCCCAGCTGTCGTGCCTGCAATGCGCGAAAGGCAGAGTGGGACTTTCGCGAGTTCCTGGCCGACGATCCGATCAGGATCGAGACCATCGAGGCGCACATGATGTCGCAAGGTTACGAACCAATTGGGGACCACGCTCAGCTGCGGGCCATCATCGAACTCGCGCACCAGGACGTTCGCAATCTCGCGGACCGCTATGTCGCAATCATCAACACCGTTCTGACCGGCAAACCCGAAGGCACGGAGTAGGCTTTCTGGGGTGCCTGGGGTCAGCTAAGTCGGGCCGCGCCGGTTCCAGTGCGACGGGCATGATGCGCTTCAACGCCAGAGACTTCGCGCAGAGTTCCCAAGACATACCAACCACCACGCCGCCCGTGTCGCGTCTCCGTCTGCATCGAAACAAACCGGAACCACCGAAACACGGGCGCAACGCGATCCAGCCAGTTCCTTGAAATGCATGGAGGTTTTGAACCCGTCTCGCCGAAAGAGAGGGGCGGGTGGAAAGAGACGGCGGGCGTTCAGAGACCGATCTCGCGCGGCAGGGCCGTCTCCGAAGGGCGGATGGCTCCTGCAAACCCCTTTGGCACACAAAGAAAAAGGCCCCGCGAGGGACCTGTTTTCGGGTTTGCAATGTGCAAGTGGCGGAGGGAACAGGACTGCGGTCGAACCTTCTCCAAGTCAAAGCATTGATTTTAAATTAATAATTTTCGCTCGATGTACCCCACGTGCGCTTCCAACACTGCAATGGTCTGACATGGCGATGCCGTCTGACGAGAGCGGCATCTTCCTCACCTCCAGCAAGTTGGTATCTACGGGCACCGCTAGACCGTGCAAACATCGACGATACCACCCTGCGCGAATCTGATGCGCCTTGAAAAGACATCCGATCATGCGAGCCCGAAATCTTCCCCAAACCGGTCGATCTGATGCATGCGCTCGTGCAGGATCGTCACAATCCCGATGTCGCCATTCGAGAGATGTCGCCAGTAGACGAAATGGCGCTCGTATCGAAAGAAGAACCCTTCGACGCCGAACTCGGCCGGGACGGGCTTTGATGCGACGCCGTGGGCAGCGATCTTGTCGAAGGCCGCGAACAGGCCGGTAATATATTTCTCAGCCTGATCGTCGCCCCACCTTTTGCGGGTGTAGCGGTAGATGTCATCGAGGCGGTGCGACGCCCCTTCCTGGATACGAATGGCGGGCACTGGATCAGGCCCGGTTCCGCGCAATCACCTCTGCTGCCGTCAGCGGTTGATACGTCTCCTCGGGCGCTGCGAATGCGTGGGTCAGCTCGCCCTTCAGCCGGTTGAAAGTTTCCTGCTCCGCCCTCTCCTTGTCACGCCGGATCAGGTCGCGGATGTACTCGCTGACGTTCTCATAGGACCCGTCATCGCCTACGTTGGCCGACACGAAGTCACTCAGGGCCCCACCAAGGCGGACGGTCATCGTGGTCGTTCGGGACATGGCGCAGCACCTCTCATCTCGCGTGTATTCAATATAACCAAAAACGCACACAAAACAAGAGTGAGCTGCACCCTACTCCCGCCGATCATCGTTTGCCCCTCAATCGTCTGCCTCCTCGACAATATGGCGGCCCGCAAGTGCAAGAATAACGTAGAGCACGGCATCCGAATGCCGCGCGAGGGCGATCAGATGGTCGCCGCTCGGCCCCCGCTCGCCCGAGAACCAGTACTTCACAGTGCGTTCGCTGGCACCCGTCCAGCGCATGGCCGTTTTGATTGCCCTGTGTGTGTCGTCCAACTCTTCGTGCAGAGCCATCGCTATGGCGGCTCGATAATCGGTTGGTTCTTCGACCGGGTGCACAAATGTGCCCATCTTCACGCGCATTTTCACGTCCTTCTTCGTTAAACAATTGAAGAACCATGAAAACGGCGGGAGTCGATTTTGTCCGCTGTGGGTCATTGGACCGCTTGACGGACATTACTGATTTTGGGAGCGCATTAATGAATTGGTCTTTGAGAACTGACTGCCGGGCAAACGGAAAGTCCTTGCCCGTTTCAGGAAACGACTTTCCAGACGCGTTTGTGCCAGATGGAAAAATTGATACCAAAGAAGGCTGAAAAGGAAAACCCGGTTTGAATAATGGTCGATACAACAGCGAGGACATAGGCGACGAGGCCGGACAGGATATCCCGGCGGTCGCCTATGTGCGGATGTCGACCGATCACCAGAAGTACTCAACTGAGAACCAGCTCGACGTCATTCGCAACTACGCCACCGCCCGGGGTCTGCAGATCCTGCGCGTGTTCGAGGACTCCGGTCGGTCCGGCTTGCGGTTGGACGGTCGCGAAGCGCTGCAGAACCTGATGGCCGAGGTCCGAACCGGCAAGGCGGATTTCAATGCCATTCTGGGCTATGACGTCAGCCGCTGAGGCCGGTTTCAGGAT
>NZ_JAKDLJ010000410.1 GCF_030452865.1 Pseudorhodobacter sp. | reverse complement strand
TCCGCCACTGCTTTCGCGCTGCAAACCGTGCGGGCGCTGATGCTGGACGAAATCGGCAAACTCTACGTCACCGCGGCTTCGGCGCGCGGGGTTTCGGGTGCGCGTCTGTTGTGGCGCTATCCGGCGAAGCACTCGATGGGGCCGGTGATCAACTCACTTGGCTTCGATCTCAACCGGATTTTCAACGAATTGCCCATTGTGGCGCTGATCCTGACGCTGACCGAAGCCGGGGCGCTGCTGTTTGACAGTCTGGCGCGGTCTAACGATCAGCAGCTTGCCGGGGCCATCATCTTCCTTCTCACCGCCAGCATCGTCGCGTTGAACTTTGTGACCGATATCCTGCTGGCCCTGATTGACCCGCGCGTGCGCCGCGGGCTTATGGGATAGCATATGTTCTGGCGCAAGACCGCAACCGCATCCGGTATCGACCAAAAGGCGAAGGAAGCCTATTTTACTGCTTCGCAAGGCCAGCTTATCTTTGCGCGCTTCAAGTCGAACCGAACGGCGATGATCGCAGGCTGGGCATTGATCCTGATGATTCTGATGGGGTTATTCGCGTCCTTCCTGTCGCCCTATGATCCTACGATTGCCGGCCGTGATACCGAATATGAAAACGGCGCGCCGGAACTGCCGAGAATGTGGGATGAAAACGGCTTCTCATGGCGCCCGTTCATCTATGCGACAGAGCGCGAGCGCTCTATGAAGACCTATTTCCGTTGGGTGGTCACGCAAAACCGGGAACATCGTCTTTATATGCACTTCTTCGTGCGCGACTGGGACTATACGATTTTCGGGATTGATACCACCGTCTTTGGCCACCGGATCGACGTGGCGTTGATACGGTCCAACATCCACTTGTTCGGGGTGGAGGGTGGAAAAATTCACCTCTTTGGCACCAATGAAAGTGGCAAGGATATCTTTGCCCGCACCCTGCACGCGATCTGGACATCGCTGGCGGTTGGGACGCTCGGTGTTTTGATCTCTTTCATTCTGGCGCTGGCGATTGGCGGGGTGGCGGGATATTTCGGCGGCTGGATTGATTCCGTTCTGCAAATGATCACCGATGCGATCCGAACCGTGCCGCAAATTCCGCTGTTCATGGCGCTGGCGGCGTTTTTGCCCCCCGAATGGTCATCGGAAACGCGCTTTTTCTTTATCTCGATCATCCTCGGCCTGGTCGGTTGGCCAACGCTGGCGCGGCGTATCCGAACCCACCTTTTGACCGAACGAACGCAGGAATATGTGCTGGCGGCGGAGCTTTGTGGCGCGTCGTCTTCTCATATCATCCGCAGGCATTTGCTGCCGTCGTTCACCAGCTACATCATCGTCGATCTGATGATCTCGTTCCCTTATATGGTGCGGTCGGAAACCGCGCTGTCCTTCATTGGATTGGGGCTGAAAGACCCGGTGAACTCGCTCGGCTCGATGATGCAGAACGTCTCCAAGGCCGATGTCTTGCTGAACTATCAGTGGTATTTTATCCCGGTTCTGTTTTTCATCGCGCTCGTTCTCGCCTTTGTTTTCGTCGGTGACGGCTTGCGCGACGCGGCGGACCCTTATTCGGATAGCAAGAAATGACCGCCCTGATTGAAGTCAAGAACCTGACGTTGAAGTTCCGCACCGATGAGGGGCTGATCACTGCCGTTGATGATGTGAGTTTCAGCATCAAAAAGGGTGAGGTGATGGGGCTGGTGGGCGAATCGGGTTCCGGCAAATCGGTGACGGCCAAGGCGCTGATGCATTTGAACGCCAAGAACGCGGTCTACACGCCGGAAAGCAAGATCATCCTTCATACGGAAAACGGGCCGGTGGATGTGCTGTCGTTGCGCAAGGCCAAGGAGATGAAAATCGTCCGGGGTGGTGCGATTTCGATGATCTTTCAGGAACCGATGGCGAGTTTTGCCCCGGCGATCACCATTGGCAACCAGATGGTGGAGCAGTTGCAAATCCATGGCGGGATAAACAAGGCGCGGGCCAAGGAAATCTCAATCGAGATGTTGGATCGGGTGGGCATTTCGGACCCGTCGAAACGGTTCGACCAATATGCGTTTGAACTTTCGGGCGGGATGCGCCAGCGCGCGATGATCGCGATGGCGCTTTCGACGAAGCCAAGCCTGCTGATCGCCGATGAGCCGACAACTGCGTTGGACGTAACGATTCAGGCGCAGGTGATCGACCTGATGAAAGACCTTGTGGCCGAATTTCACATGGGCATCATCTTCATCACCCATGACCTTGGCGTGATCGCCCAAACCGCCGACAAGGTGTCGGTGATGTATCTGGGCAAACTGATCGAAGAAGGCCCGGTGCGCGATGTGATCCGCAACGCCAAACATCCCTATACACAAGGGCTGTTGGCGGCTTTGCCGAAACTCGACGATCTGGACGCGCCGCTGACCCCGGTGGCAGGCGATATTCCGTCGCCGTTGGAGCGGCCACCGGGCTGTGTGTTCCACACGCGCTGCCCGCAATTCATCGGTGATATTTGCAAGACAGTTCTGCCTGTGGCGGAAATGGTGACCGAAGATCACAGCGTCGCCTGCCATCTTTACCAGCCCGAGGTTGCGACATGACCGACAAACCCCTGATTTCGGCGAGCGGTCTTTCGGTGACCTTCAAGATCGGTTCCGGCTTTCTGAACAAGCTGACCCTGAAGGCCGTCGACAACGTGACGCTGGATATCAAACGCGGGTCGTTCTTTGGTTTGGTGGGGGAGTCCGGCTCTGGCAAGACCACGCTGGGGAGGGCTTTTTTGAAGGCAGTTCCGATCACCGCGGGCCATGCCAGCTATTGCGATGATGAGGTGGAATATGACCTTGGCAGCTTGAAAGGGCCGGCGCTCAAAGACTATCGCAAGCGGGCGCAGCTTATCTTCCAGGACCCTTATGCCGCCCTGTCGCCCCGCATGACCGTTCGCGACATCATCGCGGAGCCGTTGGAGGTGATGGGCCTGACGCATTCGCGCGAGGAAACCGATGCCCGTGTGCGCGAAATTGCTGCAAAATGCCGTCTGAACCTTGAACACCTGCGCCGGTTTCCGCACGCCTTTTCAGGGGGGCAGCGACAACGGATTTCCATTGCGCGTGCGTTGGTGTCAAAGCCACAGTTCATTGTTGCGGACGAATCCG
>NZ_JAKDLJ010000409.1 GCF_030452865.1 Pseudorhodobacter sp. | reverse complement strand
AGTCGTGTTGACCACAGCTGCAACATCGTCCAGCAGATGTTGGGATTGCACCCAGTCCACCACGGTCAGTTTGGCGCCAAAGTCTGCGCGCAATGCCTCTGCCCGCGTGCGGGTGCGGTTGGTGATACGGATTTCGGGAACACCCACTTCGATCAACGCCGCTACAATTGCCCGCGCCGCCCCACCAGCACCAAAAACCATCGCTGGACCGGCTTTCGGCTCCCAACCGGGCGCGTATTGCCGCAAGTTCTCGACAAAACCCGACCCATCCGTGTTGTCTGCGTATATTTTGCCATCATTGCGAAAGATCAGTGTGTTGGCAGCCCCGATTAATGCGGCTCGGTCCGTGACGATATCGGCAAGACCGACGACTGCCTCCTTGTGGGGCAGTGTCACGTTCAACCCGACAAAGCCCAGTCTTGGCAGCAGTTCCAGCGCATGGGCTAAATCATCATGGGCAATTTCCATGGGAATGTAATGGCCGTTGATCCCGTAGCGCCGCAACCAGTAGCCGTGCAGCGCGGGCGATTTGCTATGCGCAATGGGTGAGCCGATCACCCCGGCCAATGGAATACGCGGACGGTCCGTCATGTTTCGATAAATCCCCTTGTCCCGAGATATCCCAACAACGGCAGCAGGGGAAGCCCGAGGATGGTGAAGTAGTCGCCCTCGATCGAGGAAAACAGGCGGACGCCTTCCTCCTCCAGCAAATATCCGCCTGAGGAGTAGCGAATAGCTTCCCAGTTTCTGTCAATATAGCAACGCAACCAAGGATCCGAGAAGGCGCGCATTGTCAGTGACGCGGTATCGAGGTGCCGCCAGATCGGCTTCGCTTCGTGATAAAGAACAACGGCCGATATTAGCCGGTGGGTTTCGTTCCGCAGCATTGTCAGCTGATCGAACGCATCCGACGTGCTCTCAGGCTTTCCCCAGGCTTGGCCCTGAAAGGCGAGCACCTGATCGCAGCCGATCACAACTGAAGCAGGGTGTTTTTCAGCAATTTTCCGCGCTTTCATCTCTGCCAAAGCGTCGGCGATTTCGCGCGGTTTCGCGCCCTCTTGTTCCAAACTGTCGCGGATCGACTTTTCGTCAACGCGGGCAGGAATAGCCTTCACCGTTACCCCGGCGGCCGTTAGCAACCGTAGACGCACGGCGGATGATGAGGCCAAAAGCAGTTTGGGCGGAGGTGTCATGTGGGCGTTCCTGTGGAAAAACCTAGTTTGTTCTTATCGGTTGGAATGGGAAAAAACTACCGCTGCGTTGCTCTTGTGGGCAGGTTGCGACTTTCATCCCGTTTCGGAGTGGCATATCCACATGAGGATAGTTGGGTTTGCGGCGGTGGGATAATGTGTAGGATTCAGACAATGGGCATAACTCTCCTCCGATCCTTTTGTCTTCAACGTATTGTGATGTATCGGTTTTCTTGGCTTATCCACATTGTCGACGTGAATGATCCCCATCGTCGATTCTGTGGACAATAGGGCAGACAATTCAATGAATTCTGTTATCCCAAGGCCCATCTACCACTACATCTTTCTATATTTATTCTATTAACTGAAGAAAGAAGAGCCACGATGACCTCTGTTCTTGCTGCAATCTATCCGTGGGTGAAAGCCATCCATGTTATGTCCGTGATTGCCTGGATGGCTGGATTGTTCTATCTGCCGCGACTTTTTGTCTATCACACCGAGCAAGTGAAGGCGGCAGGTGATGCAGATGCGCTGTTTCAAACGATGGAAATGAAGTTGCTGCGTGTGATCATGAACCCTGCGATGATCGTGAGTTGGCTTGCTGGCCTCGCATTGGTCTTGACGCCTGGTATTGTTGATTGGTCGCAGCTATGGCCTTGGACAAAGGCTGTCTCTGTTCTGGCGATGACCTGGTTTCATATGTGGCTTGCCGCTCGGCGTAGAGATTTTGCCGCAGGTGAAAATGCTGTGACGGGCGGGCGATTTCGAATGATGAACGAGGTGCCGACGGTGTTAATGGTCGTGATCGTGGCCTCGGTGATTGTGAAATTCTGAAATTTGACAATGGCTAGGGTGGCATCGAATTGACATTTCAATTCGGTGGCCTTATCTGCTGGCCCAGCGGGACCGTCCGGTCCGTCACGCTATTTTCCGATCTTAGATATCGCGGTTCCCGGTTCGGGTTCAGGACGAAGGATGAATTTGACAATGGACGATCAAGAATTTGGCCAAGAAGTCGATGACGTGCAGCGCTTGAACCTTGCCGATCTGAAGGCGAAAACACCTGCTGATCTGTTGGCCATGGCCGAAGAATGGGAAGTTGAGAACGCCCCTTCGATGCGGAAGGGCGAAATGATGTTTTCGCTGCTCAAGGAACATGCAGAAGAAGGCTGGGAGATTGGCGGCGACGGCGTGCTTGAAGTGGTGCAGGACGGATTCGGCTTCTTGCGTTCACCATCGGCGAATTATCTGCCGGGGCCTGATGATATCTACGTTTCGCCGGATACGATTCGGCAGTTCTCGCTGCGGACGGGCGACACAATCGAAGGTGTGATCGCGGCGCCCCGTGAAACGGAACGCTATTTCAGCATGACCAAAGTGACGAGAATCAACTTTGACGACCCGGAAAAGGCGCGACACAAGGTTCATTTTGACAATCTGACGCCGCTTTATCCCGATGAGCGATTGAAGATGGAAGTGGAAGATCCAACCTTGAAGGACCGGTCAGCGCGGATTATTGACTTGGTTTCACCGATCGGGAAGGGGCAGCGCGGGTTGATCGTGGCACCACCCCGGACCGGCAAGACGGTGCTCTTGCAGAATATCGCACATTCCATCGCAACCAATCACCCCGAGTGTTACCTGATTGTCTTGCTGATTGATGAGCGTCCGGAGGAAGTGACGGACATGCAGAGATCGGTCAAAGGGGAAGTGGTTTCGTCAACTTTTGATGAACCCGCGACCCGTCACGTTGCGGTCGCTGAAATGGTTATTGAGAAAGCCAAGCGCTTGGTAGAGCATAAGCGAGATGTTGTGATCTTGCTTGATTCAATCACAAGACTTGGTAGGGCATTTAATACGGTTGTACCGTCTTCTGGGAAGGTCTTGACCGGGGGTGTTGATGCCAACGCGCTACAGCGCCCAAAACGCTTTTTCGGTGCT
>NZ_JAKDLJ010000408.1 GCF_030452865.1 Pseudorhodobacter sp. | reverse complement strand
TTTCCTGCACCAGCCGGATGGAGGGCAGCGATTGCATCGTGACCTGACGGGTCAGTTTCAGGTCATGCACGCGGCGTTCCAGATCATCACGCGCGGAACGCAGATCCCGCAATTCCTGCGCTTTCATCACCTGCTTTTCTTCGGCGGCGGCTTTGACCTCCGCCTCCTTTGCCGGGATGTCCTTGGCATCAAGCACCTTCAGCTTTGCTTCACCCGCCGCGATGTAAAGTGCCAACTCGTTGTAGAAATCCAGAGTTTTGGAATAGAGAACATCAAGCGATTTGATATCCTTCAGCAGCGTATGCTGATGCTGATCGAGGGTTGAGGTGATGTTGTCGATCTGGCCCTGTACATCCTCATATTTCGCAACGAAGTTGGAAAAGGGCGCGGCGCGGCCCAGCAGTCTTTCCCACCAGGTTCGTTTGCGGCGGACATCGAGTTCCGAGACCGAAAAGCCGCGAATGGTCGAAACCATCTTGCGCAGGCTGTCACCTGCCGGGCCAACATCCTTGTTCTTCACATCCGCCAGCATGGATTGGCTGATCACCTGCAATTCCGACTGCGCCGACGACCCGAAGGAGATGATCGACTGGGTGTTCGTCATGTCAATCTCAGCCATGCGCTTCTCAATCTCGGAAGATTGGGCCGGAGTGGCAGCTTCCAGCGGGATGACATCGCGGCCCGGTTCCGGCAGAATGGTTGCGGTGATTTCCTGAACCTGAGCCAAGGCGGCAGCGGCGCTTTGTTGGGTGGCAGTTTCCATGTGTTCTCTCACTCTGTTCAGCTTGAAGGGCGTGGGTTAACGATTTTCAAAGCGCAGGCGTTCCCGCAAGACTTCGATCTCGACATTCAGATCGCTGTGGTTATCGGACAAAAGGGCGGTTGTGCGGCTGGCGAAATTGGTTTCCAGATCGGTCAGCAGCGATTCGTAATCCGCCCGTACCTTGGGATCCGGATTTTGGGTATAGAGATCAACGAATTTCACCGTCGCATCGCGCGCGCCCTGTAGGTAGATGCCCAGATATTTGCGCGCGGCAGTCAGATCGCGCGGATCGTTTTCAACGGTGCGGAACAATTGCCGGGCGGTGGTGGCAAAGTGATCCACCCGCGCCTCCAACTTGCGGTCCCGCGCCCGCAGGATCGCATCGCGCATCGCGGCCAATTGCGATTCCCCCGCATCTACCGCTTTCGCAACGCGGTCGGTCTGGAACGAATCCATCCCCTCGACACCTTTGTCCGCCAGTGGATCGAACCCAAAAGCGCCAATGTGCAGGAACGCGCCGATGGTGGCGATAATCGTCGAAATGATTGTCGTCTGGCCGGCCATCAACATGCCAACGCCCAATCCGCCGCCGATCAACATTGCGCCAAGCGTTTTGCGCGGCAAGGCAGGACGGCGCGCGACGCGGCGCGCGTCATAGGCTTCCTGTGCGAACAAGCCCTGACGCGTCATCCAGGCACCCCCCAACATCAGGGCAAAGGCCAGCAAGCCGTAGATCAACGCAGTGGGATCGCCCTGAAACGCCTTCCACGCAAAAGGAAACGGCAGGAAAAACAGAAGGTTGGATTTGAAACCTGCCTTGGTGCGGCGTTTGCCGTCAAACGGATTCGGCGGTGGGGTGGGACCAGAGGTCGTGCCATCCGGGCTGTATTTGCCCCCGAAACGCTGCGCCATTCAATGCACCTCCAGCGTGGCAACATAAACCGTCAGAGCGACCAAAAGGCCAAAAGAAAGAGATTCCAGGCTGAAGGGACTGCTTGGCCTTTCAACCGGCTGAGCGGCCACTGCGGGTTTTGCACTGCGCAGCCTTGCGATGACAAAAAAGATCAGTGCGAACGGCAACAACAGCACGATCACCCTGAGCGCAAATCCGATCATCTGTCAGCCTCCGGCGCTTGAAACAATTGGGGGCATCGTGTTTGCCACCGCCCCGTTCGAGAAAGTAACTATAAGGATGCGCAACCCCGCTTGCCAGTGCGCAGAGCGGGGAATGGCTTGCTTTATTCCCCTTTCGGCGGTCGCTGCCGGCTTCGCGGCGATGTCGCGGGCGCGGCACGGGTGCGCGATGGGGACCGGGTGCCGGATTTTGCACCGGAAACTGCGCCAGCCTTTGGTTTTGCGATGCGCGGGCCTGATGGGCGGGCGCGGGGTTTGGGGGCGACGGTATCCTCTGGCGTCTCACGCTGGCCCAATTGATCGCGCAACACGCGGCCTTTCACTTCTGTCACCTCGCCGGGTGTCAGTTCACCCAGGCGGAACGGACCATAGCTGACGCGGATCAAGCGATTCACCGTGAGGTTGATCGCTGCCATTGCGCGGCGCACCTCGCGGTTCTTGCCTTCGCGCAGTCCCACGGTCAGCCAGGCATTCGCGCCCTGGATCCGGTCAAGTACGACGATCATCGGCTGGAATTTTTCACCCTCGATGGTGATGCCGCGGCGCAGTGGTTCAAGATCCGGATCGGTCGGGTTGCCGTTAACGCGGACGCGGTATTTCCGTAGCCAGCCGGTCGACGGCAGTTCCAGCGTGCGTTTGAGCCCGCCGTCATTGGTCAGCAAGAGCAACCCTTCGGAGTTGAGGTCAAGCCGACCGACTGTCATCACCCGTGGCAGATCCGCGGGCAGATGATCGAAAATGGTGTCACGGCCCTTTTCGTCATTGTTGGAGGTGACCAGCCCGTCGGGTTTATAATAGAGCCAAAGCCGAGCGGGTTCGGGTTGGCCGATGGGTTGGCCGTCAACAGTGATCCGGTCGCGGTCAGTGACATTCAGCGCCGGGCTGTCGATGGTCTTGCCGTTGACCGCGACCTGACCGAGCTGGATCATCCGCTCCGCCTCGCGCCGGGAGGCGACGCCCGCGCGGGACAGAACTTTGGCGATACGATCGCCTGCGGGTGCGCCTGTGGTTTGGCTGGGGGTTTTCGCGGGATTTGTCATCGGATCAGCCTTATTGGCGACGTCATCGCGACGTGGCAAGCGCCGGGGGCTGTCTGCCCCCGGAACCCCCGAGGATATTTGACCAGAGAAGACGGGGCAAGAGGGGATTGAACTTTCGATCTTGGCGCGGCAAGGCTGGGGGATGGTCGGGTTTACCTCATATATGGAGTTGGCGCTGGAGGAAGCGCGGGCGGCATCGCGGCGGG
>NZ_JAKDLJ010000407.1 GCF_030452865.1 Pseudorhodobacter sp. | reverse complement strand
GATAAAGGGCGACCACCACACCAAGTGCTGCCATGGTCCAGCCAAGGACCAGGGCGATTCTCGTGCCGCTTTTCAGCATGGCGAGCAGCGGAAAGCCCAAAAGCATCAGAAAACCGACATGGAACGCGCGGGTGACCTGACTGGGAAAATCGATCAGGTGGGCTGCTGTGGAAATCTGGAAGGCGGAAAACGCAACGGCGATCCAGAACAGCAGACGCCCTTGAATACCAGCAGGAAAGCCGGAGGAGAGCGGGTCATGATGGGCAAGTTCCGCTTCGGTTTCGGTTTGCGGCATGTTCGCGACCTTTTCAGCAAATTCAAAAACGGACGGCCCCGGTACAACCGGGGCCGTCTGATGGCTAGGGCAAACCCGTTACTTGATCAGGCCGACTTCCTTGTAATACCGTTCTGCCCCCGGATGCAGCGGCAGCGGCATGCCGTTCAGCGCAGTGTCCAAGGTGATCCCGGCTGCTGATTTATGTGCCGCAACCAATGTCGGCAGGTTTTCAAACATAACCTTCGTCATCTGATACACAGTTTCCTCCGGCACATCGGCGCTGGTTACAAAGAAGTTCATGATGGCAACAGTTGGCACATCTTCGGTCTGACCTTCATAGGTGCCAGCCGGTATCACGCCGGCAACAAAAGGCGCGCCGAGTTTTTCCACCACATCGGCGGGAACCGCAACCATGGTCGTTGGCATCGAGGTGGCAAGATCCTTGATCGAGGCGACACCAAGCCCCGCAGATTGCACCGTCGCATCCAATTGACGGTTCTTTTGCAGTTCCACCGATTCGGCGAAGGGCAGGTATTCCACCTTGCCCAAATCCTCATAGCTCATCCCGGCGGCCTCCAGAATCGCGCGGGTGTTCAACTCGGTGCCGGATTTCGGCGCGCCAACCGACAGGCTTTTGCCTTTAAGATCCGCAAGCACCTTGATGCCACTGTCAGCGGTTGCCGCGATCTGGATATAGTTCGGGTACGCCGCCGCAACGCCACGCAACTTGTCGAGTGGGGCTTTGAAACCCGCGTCGGCGTTGCCCTCCCACGCAAATTTCACCGAATCGCCAAGTGCCAGCGCCAGTTCGCCCTTGCCCTGTTGTAGCAGGTTCAGGTTTTCGACACTGGCTTTGGTCGACTGTACCTGCGCCTGCACATTCGGGATTTTTTCGCCGTAAAGTGTCGCGAGCGCGGAGCCGACCGGGTAATAGACGCCGGAGGTGCCGCCGGTCAGCACGTTGATGAATTCCTGCGCCGATGCGGCGGCGGGTGCTGCGGCAATCGCGACGCCCGCCAATAGCGCACGCAGATTCGCGGTGATTTTGGTCATGGTTTCCTCCTCAGGGGTTGGTTTGATGCCGTGCTTGCTGCGCGGTCTGGGCGTAGTTTGGGCGCAAAGCGGGGGGATGCTCAACCTTTTTTTCCGCGATCTGGGGCGGTGCCCTGCAAGTTGGGTGTTTTCCGGAGAAACATGGGGTGGATCGCGCGCTTCCCGTGACCTCAGTTTTTCGCCAGAAAATCCATAACTGCGGGGCGCACGGATTCGACCCCTGCCGCACATTCGGCATTGATTACCTCGCGCAGTGCCGCCAGATCGGTACGCCGGATCAGGCTTTTGACCGGACCGACCGAGGCGGGGCGCATCGACAGGTTGTGTAGGCCCAAAGCCGCGAAACTGACCGCCTCGACCGGGCGGCCCGCATCTTCGCCGCAGAAGGAAAGCGGCGTACCGGTGTCGGCGCAGCGCTCCACGATCTTCATTATGAAACCAAGGAATGAGGCGTTCAGCGTGTCATAGCGCCGCCGGACACGTTCATTTTCGCGGTCTGCCGCAAAGAAGAACTGTTTGAGGTCGTTACCGCCGATTGACACGAAATCCGTCGCCTCGAAGAAGGCGCGCGGGGCAAAGGCAAGGCTCGGGGTTTCCAGCATCGCGCCGATTTCCACCGTTTCGGGGGTCGGATGGCCCAAGGCTTTTTCACGGTCAAGCTGACCCATCACCAAGGACCGGGCCTTGATGAATTCGGTATGCTCGGTGATGAACGGAAACATGACCGACAGCGGGCGACCATTGGCGGCGCGGATCAAGGCTTGCGCCTGCATCCGCAACACGCCGGGCTTATCCAGACCGACACGGATCGCGCGCCACCCCATCGCGGGGTTCGGCTCATCATTCGGCTTCATATAGGGCAGCACTTTGTCGGAGCCGATATCCAAGGTGCGAAAGGCCACGCGGCGACCGTTGGCGGCATCCATCACGCGGGCGTACAGTTTCGCCAACTCGTCGCGCTTGGGCATGTGATTGCGAATCAGGAACTGCAATTCGGTGCGGAACAACCCGACCCCATCCGCGCCAGAACTTTCAAGGCTGGGCAAATCCGCCATCAAGCCGGCGTTCATTTGCAAACTGATGCGCTGACCATCCAGCGATTGCGCCGGTTTGTCGCGCAGCCCGGCATAGCGCTGCTGCGCCTCCGCCTGCATCGCGATCTTGTCGCGAAAGGCGGCGGCGACGTTATCCTCTGGTCGCAGATGCACCATGCCCTGATCGCCATCGACAAGGATATGATCGCCGTTCAGCGCCTCGGCAAGGATACCGGACGCGTGGATCACCAGCGGAATCGTCAACGCTCGCGCAACGATGGCGGCATGTGACCCGACGGAGCCTTCGGTCAGCACGACGCCGCGCAACTTGCGCCCGTATTCCAGCAGTTCCGCCGGACCGATATTGCGGGCCACCAGCACCGGATTATCGGGCATTTCCGCCCCGGTATCGCCGCCTTGCCCGGTCAGGATACGCAGCAATCGGTTGGACAGGTCGTCAAGGTCATGCAGCCGGTCACGAAGGTAGGCGTCCGGCACTTGGCTCAGCCGTGCCCGCGTTGCGGATTGTTCTTTCTCAACAGCGGCTTCCGCGGAAAGGCCGGCCTGGATATCTTCCTCCATCCGGCGCAGCCAGCCGCGCGAATGGGCGAACATCCGATACGCCTCCAGCACCTGCTTTTGATCTTTGTCAAGGCTTTGCGCCGCGAGCAGATCATCGACCGAGACGCGCAACTCGCCAACAGCCGCCCGGATGCGTTCGATTTCCAATGCGGGGTCATCAGCGACCGGATTGGTAACAACAACCCGCGCCTCATGCAGCCAGACCCGGCCTTCGGCAGCACC
>NZ_JAKDLJ010000406.1 GCF_030452865.1 Pseudorhodobacter sp. | reverse complement strand
CGGGCAATGACAGCTGACAGATTCAGCAGGAAGCTGGGGTTGGAACAGCGCTTACCGTCAGAACCGTGGATTTCGCGTGCTTCGGCCCAGCCGGAAGATCGGCAACCGATGTCCGCTTGCACCACTTGGCCACCGTCTTCTGATTAATCCCATAGCGCGCCGAAAGTGCCCTCAGGCTCTCTTCACTATTCTGTATTGCTCTACGGACTGCCTCCGTCGTTGTGGCGCACCCCTGAAGAATCTGGCCATAGTGCCTCCTTCCATTCAAAGGAAAATATTGCACCGTCAAACTCCGGGATCAAACAAGTAGCTGATTTACACGAATTCTTTGTCAGACACTGAACCACTTGCCTTTCAGCAATATTGGTGTGAACGGCTCCAAAAACGCTCGTTTCTGGATCATGCGCCAACCAGGCGCTTGACGCCGCCAAAAACGCCGTTCAAAACTTTGCCAGTTGTTGAAGGTTTGTGCGTCTCTTGTGAATGTGGCGATTGGCGCCAAAGTGAGGTTTTGGTGGGGGCGGGGTAGTGTGCTGAAGCGCATTCTACATCTGGGGTAAGTGGTTGGCGAGAATTGAAAAAACCGCGCAAGGGGTTGGCCTTGCGCGGTTTTGGTTTGATCGGGGAGAGGGTGGCTTAGTCGCGACCCATGTCCTCGCCGTCCTCATTGGCCGCGCCGATTTCGTCGAACAACTCGGCGATTTCGAACTCGGCTGCAGCTTCGGCTTCGGCGGCGAGTTCCTGAATGGATTTGCCGGCGGCTTGCAGTTCAGCCTCTTCTGCGGAACGGGCGACGTTGATCACGATGCTGGCGGTCACTTCGGGGTGAAGGACGACCGAGACCGTGTGCAGGCCCAGTTCCTTGATCGGTTTTTGCAGTACGACCTGACCACGATCCACCGTGAAGCCTTCGGCAATGGCGATTTCGGCGGCGTCACGGGTGGTGACGGAGCCGTAAAGCGCACCTGCGTCAGAAGCGGAGCGGATGATAACGAAGGTTTGACCGTCAAGTTTGGCGGAAATGGCTTCCGCCTCGGTCCTGGTTTCAAGGTTTTGTGCTTCGAGTTGCACTTTGCGCGTCTCGAAGGATTTGATGTTGCCATCATTGGCGCGCAACGCCTTGCCTTGCGGCAGAAGGTAGTTGCGGGCGTAGCCTTCCTTTACGGAAACGACTTCGCCCATCTGGCCCAGTTTGGCCACGCGCTGAAGAAGGATCACTTGCATATCTGTGGCTCCTTATTTGATGGCATATGGCAGCAGGGCGAGGAAGCGGGCGCGTTTGATCGCACGGGCCAGTTCACGCTGCTTTTTCTGTGAGACCGCAGTGATGCGGGACGGCACGATCTTGCCACGCTCCGATATGTAGCGTTGCAGCAAACGTGTGTCTTTGTAGTCAATCGCCGGTGCATTGTCGCCCGAGAAGGGGCAGACCTTGCGGCGACGGAAGAAGGGTTTATTCGCCATTTGGATGGTCCTTTCCTATGCCTTCAGATCAACGACGCGGCCGGTCGCCACGGTCACCGCGATCCCCACGGTCGGGGCGGTCGCCACGATCCGGACGGTCACCACGGTCGCCGCGCTCACGGTCGTCGCGCTTTTGCATCTGCACGGACGGACCTTCGGCATGCTCGTCGACCTTGATGGTCAACACACGCATCACGTCGTCATGCAGGCGGGCGAGGCGTTCCATTTCCTGCACGGCAGCGGCGGGCGCGTCGGTGCGCAGAAAGGCGTAGTGGCCCTTGCGGTTCTTGTTGATCTTGTAGGCCATCGTCTTGACGCCCCAGTACTCATGCTCAACAACTTTGCCGCCGTTGTCGGTGAGAACTGTGGAGAAGTGTTCGATGAGCCCTTCGGCTTGCGTGCTGGAAAGATCCTGACGCGCGATCATGACATGCTCATAAAGCGGCATGCTGTCTCCGTTCATTTCAGTGGTGCATTTCATAGGTCGGGGTCACCATCCTGCCGCGTCCCGACCACGAGAGGCTGCACCGGATCAAAAGATAGGTGCGGCAAGATCGGGCGCGTATAGCCGGGGTGCCGGGGCGGTGCAAGTGGTTATCAAGCGGAGCGCGTGCCGCGCGCTGCTTTTTGGCAAGAAGGGGGGCGCTGCCCCCAAAGCGGCAAAGCCGCTTTTCCCCCGAGGTATTTTTGCCAGGATGAATGCGATTTGCCGCTGTCCGGTTTCAGGTTGTGCCTTTGCTGCGCAGGTCTTGCAGGGCATTGGCGGTCAGCGTCAGAGAGTGCAGCCGTTTTTCGTGGTCGTGGATGATGCCAGTCACCATCAATTCATCGGGATGGTGGCGGGTCAGGATGTCTGACAATTCCTGGTGGAGTTTTTCCGGTCCGCCATGGGCAGAAACCGAGAGCATCTGTCGGACCTGTGCGAGCACTTGGGGCGCGATGTGCGCCGTGATGTCTTCGACCGGGGCGGGCACCTTGCCCCGTTTGCCGGTGACGACATTGGCGAAGGATTGCAGTTGCGAGGAGCGCAGGTAGTCGGCTTCTGCATCGGTATCGGCAGCCACAACCGAGGCGGCGATGATGGCATAGGGTTCGGCCAGATACTGCGACGGGCGGAAGGTGCTGCGATAGGTATGCAGTGCCTCCTCCAGTATTTGCGGGGCGAAATGTGAGGCGAAGGCATAGGGCAGGCCCATGTAGGCGGCGAATTGCGCGCCAAAGAGGCTGGAGCCGAGGATCCAGACTGGCACATTGCTGCCCGCACCCGGATAGGCGTTGACTCCGGTTTTGGAGGGCTCATCGCCAAGGTAGCCCAGGAGTTCGGCCACGTCGTTCGGGAAGGTGTCGGCGCTGTCCATGTAGCGGCGCAGGGCGCGGGCGGTCAACCCGTCGGTGCCGGGTGCGCGGCCAAGGCCGAGGTCGATCCGGTCGCCGTAAAGCGCATTGAGCGTGCCGAATTGTTCGGCCACCATCAGGGGCGCGTGGTTGGGCAGCATGATGCCACCCGAACCGATGCGCATGGTGGAGGTGGCACCCGCGACATGGGCGATCAACACCGCGGTCGCAGCACTTGCGATGCCGGGCATGTTATGATGCTCCGCCAGCCAGAAGCGGTGAAATCCCAGTTTTTCGGCGTGTTGCGCAAGGCTACGACTGCTGGCGAGGGCTTGTCTGATATCGCTGCCGACTGTGACCTGCGCGAGATCGA
>NZ_JAKDLJ010000405.1 GCF_030452865.1 Pseudorhodobacter sp. | reverse complement strand
CAACTGGATTGGCGGGAAATTCCATTGTCGCATGCGGTGGACACGCTGCATCTGCCGCTTTCAGGTGATCCCGCCGGTGTTGGCATGGGCAATCCGCATTGCGTTTTCTTCGTCTCGGATGCGGAGGCGGTAGATTTGGCCAAAGACGGCGCGCGTTATGAGGTCGACCCACTATTCCCGCAGAAAACCAATGTGGAGTTTGTGTCGGTCCTTGGCACCGATCATCTGCGGATGCGGGTGTGGGAACGCGGTGCCGGGATCACGCTGGCCTGCGGCACCGGGGCTTGCGCGGTGGCTGTGGCTGCACATCGGCGCGGGCTAACCGGGCGCAAGGTGCGGCTTGACCTTGACGGCGGCAGGCTTGAAATCGACTGGCAGAAAGATGGCGTCTGGATGACCGGCCCCGTGGCCCATGTTTTTGATGGCATGCTGACGCCTGAATTTCTGGCCGCACACACATGAGCGCGCCGGTATTTTCCACCCTCGGCTGCCGCCTGAATGCCTATGAGACCGAGGCGATGAAAGAACTGGCGGCGAGCGCCGGCCTGCAAGGCGCGGTGATTGTGAACACCTGCGCCGTGACGGCGGAAGCGGTGCGCAAAGCCAAGCAGGAAATCCGCAAACTCGCCCGCGAAAACCCCGGTGCGGCGATGATCGTGACCGGTTGCGCCGCGCAGACCGAGCCGGAGACTTTCGCCGTCATGCCCGAAGTAACCCGCGTGATCGGCAATAGCGAAAAGATGCAGGCGGAAACGTGGCGCACCCTGCGCGCGCCCGATCTGATCGGCGTGACCGAGAAGATCATGGTCGATGACATCATGTCGGTGAAGGAAACCGCAGGCCATCTGATCGACGGTTTCGGCCGCCACCGCGCCTATGTGCAGGTGCAAAACGGCTGCGATCATCGCTGTACCTTCTGCATCATTCCCTATGGTCGCGGCAATTCCCGCTCCGTCCCGGCGGGCGTGGTGGTCGAACAGATCAAGCGGCTGGTCGATAAAGGCTTTGCCGAGGTGGTGCTGACCGGGGTGGACCTGACGTCCTGGGGGGCGGACCTGCCTGCCGCGCCGCGCCTTGGCGATCTCGTGCTGCGGATCCTGCGGTTGGTGCCGGATCTGGCGCGGCTGCGGATCAGCTCCATCGACTCGATTGAGGTTGACCCCGCGCTGATGCAGGCGATTGCGACTGAGTCCCGCCTGATGCCGCATCTGCACCTGAGCTTGCAGGCGGGCGATGACATGATCCTGAAACGCATGAAACGCCGCCACCTGCGAGACAACGCAATCGCGTTTTGTGAAGAAGCACGGCGTCTGCGCCCGGACATGATCTTTGGTGCCGATATCATCGCAGGCTTTCCGACGGAAACGGATGCGATGTTCGATAATTCATTGAGGTTGATTGCTGATTGCGACCTGACCTTCCTGCACGTCTTCCCGTTCAGCCCACGCAAAGGCACCCCTGCCGCCCGGATGCCGCAACTGCAAGGGCCGGTGATCAAAGACCGCGCGGCTCGTCTGCGCGGTGCGGGTGAACAGGCGCTCCAGCGTCACCTGATTTCCCAAATAGGTCAGTCGCACCGGGTTCTGGTTGAAAGCGCCAACATGGGGCGGACCGAACAATTCACCGAAGTACGTTTCGAAACTCCCCAACCAGAAGGGCGGATCGTTCAAGCGAACATCGCAGGTGCAGACAGAGCACATCTTGTTGGTGAACCTTTCGCTTGAAATTTGACACCTGGAACAGACGACCGCACCTCAGTTGCAAGACGGCTGGCTGGCATCAGACCGTCGAGAGTTTTCTTTGCTATCAAGCGTGACGGACAAACCACTCAACGGCAGGCAGCGGCCCCGGTGGCAGAACGCCCCTTGAGAACGCGATGGTCGGTTGCCCGTGAATAAAGCCGCAGTTTCCTGCATTTCTGATATTGCTGTTTCTCCGGCACAGGCGTATCCCGGCAAGTGGGACACCCTTCCCCAACGAAGGGCATATATCTGTGAGGATACCACATGACAGCTACGACCCCGGCCCTTCGGCCAGAGAATCCACGATTCTCATCCGGACCCTGCGCTAAAATCCCCAATTATTCCCTCGACATGCTGAAGGACGCGCCTTTGGGCCGCTCTCACCGTGCTGCCGTGGGGAAATCCAAACTGGCTGAGGCGATTGACCTGACCGCCGAAGTGTTGGGCCTTCCCGACGGCTACCGCGTCGGCATTGTTCCAGGCTCTGACACCGGCGCGGTGGAGATGGCAATGTGGTCACTGCTCGGCGCGCGCCCGGTGGAGATGCTCGCGTGGGAAAGTTTTGGCGAAGGCTGGGTCACCGATGTGGTCAAACAGTTGAAGCTGGATGCGGTCGTGCGTAAGGCACCCTATGGCGAGATTGTTGATTTCACCCAGGTCAATTTTGACAAGGACGTGGTTTTCACCTGGAATGGCACCACCAGCGGCGTGCGTCTGCCGAATGGCGATGCAATCCCGGCGGAGCGTGCAGGGTTGACGATTTGCGACGCGACCTCCGCGGCCTTCGCGATGGACCTGCCATGGGACAAGCTCGATGTGGTGACGTTTTCCTGGCAAAAAGTGCTGGGCGGCGAAGGCGCGCATGGTGTGATCGTGCTGTCGCCCCGCGCGGTGGAACGGCTGGAAAGCTACACCCCGGCATGGCCGATGCCCAAGATTTTCCGGATGACCAAGGGTGGCAAGCTGATCGAAGGCATTTTCCGGGGGGAGACGATCAATACGCCCTCGATGCTGGCGGTGGAGGATTATCTTGTCTCGCTGAAATGGGCGAAATCCATAGGTGGCCTGCCTGCCCTGGTTGCCCGCGCCAATGCCAATGCGGCGACGGTGGCGGAATTTGTGGCAGGCCATGATTGGATTGAAAACCTTGCGGTTGATCCGGCAACGGCATCGACCACCAGCGTTTGCCTGAAGTTCGTCGACGCGCGCATTGCCGATGGCGCGGCTTTCGCAAAGGCGGTAGCGAAACGGCTGGAAAAGGAAGGCGTGGCCCTTGATATCGGCGCCTATCGTGACGCCCCTCCCGGTTTGCGCATCTGGTGCGGATCAACGGTGGAAACATCGGACGTTGCGGCATTGATGCCGTGGATCGACTGGGCTTTTCACGCGGAAATCGCAACCCTTTGACACGCGGGGCGGTGGGTTGGCTCCCACCCTAC